>NZ_RCOA01000102.1:0-24163 GCF_004307585.1 Pseudomonas sp. Sample_20
AATCCGGGGTGGGAGATCCAGAATCCCTCTGATCCGGATGCCATTGGCTATGCCGCACCCGCGCATTTTCAGATCCTGATGTTCACTGACTATGTGGAAAACCTGATGGCGTGGGGCGATTGGTATTACCGCCAATTGACCCGTGACAGTCTGGTGGCCGCCAAGCTCTGCTACGTCCAGGCCGGGTTTCTGATGGGCAAGGCGCCCACCGCCGACACAGCGACTCGTTGGCAGACCGCCACCGTTGAAAACCTTCTGGCCCAGAGTGATTCACGACCGCCTCTTGAAGCGCTTGAAAATACGCGGGATTTCAACCTGGCGGATTACCCGATCGCTTCCGATACCCCGCCGATGCTGGGATTGTTGGCAAGCAAACCTTTTGAAATTCCGATCAATCAATCGCTGCTCGACCTGTTTGCAAGGCCGCAGCAACGGCTTGGTTACCTGCGCGACAATCTCACCATCGATGGCAAACCGCTGGACATATTGCTGTTCAGCCCGATGACGGATCCCAGGCAATTGCTCCGCGATCTGGCCGCTGGCAGCGCGGCCGGACCCAGACCGATGGGGGGGCGGCTGGTGGTCAATGCCTACCGTTGGCGTGTCACGTTCGAAGTCGCACTGCGTGGGGTACAGAGTCTGCGGGATTTCGGCAGTCTGGTGCTGCGACTGCTTGAACAACGCGACCGTGCCGAACAAGAGGAACTGCAGCAGAACCATTTGCTGGAGTTGGGCCGTTACGCCGAAACGGTGCAGGAACAATCCATCGCCCAACTGGAGGCGAATGTAACAGCGCTGCAGCAAAGCCGGGCAATGGCGCAGGAGCGGGCCGATGCCTATGCAACGCGTTACAACGAAAACGTTTCGCCGATCGAGTACCAGGTCATGGCCAGCCTGCAGCAGTCGAAAACCTCAGCCCTGCAGGCCAAAGCCGTCAGAGTGGCAGGGGGCGTCATCGCGGCGTTGCCGAAAATCTATGGTACTTCCAACGGTGGCTTCAAGCCCGAACACGCATTCGATGCAATGGCTTTCGGTTTTGACGTCTCTTCGTCACTGCTGCAAATCGACGCCGACCGACAAGCCACGACCGAAGGCTATCGTCGCCGCCGCACTGAATGGGCGCTGCAACGCGATCAGGCGCTGGCGGAGGTGGGCGCAATCAATGCGCAGATCGAAGCGCAAAGCCATGCGGTCAACGCAGCAAGATCCAGCCTTGAACAGACGCTTCGGGCCAACAGTCAAGCGTTGACCATGTTCAACTTCCTAAAAAAACGCGCGAGCAATGCCGAGTTGTTCGGCTGGATGCTTGGCCAGCTAAAAGCCCTGCACTACCAGGCGTACGACGCGGTCGTCAGTCTGTGCCTCAGTGCGCAGGCTTCGCTGGCTGCTGAAACCGGCGATTATGATGCACCGGTCCCTTTACCTCAGGCCTGGCTCGATCACCGTTATGGTCTGGGCTCTGGCGAACAGTTGCACATGTATCTGCTGGACCAGGAACGCAGGCGCTTGCAAAGCTACGAGCGGCGGCTGGAGCTGGTCAAAACAGTTTCCTTGCGGCAGTTGTGCGACGACGGCATCGAGCCTCAAGAGGGCGTGAGCAGTTGGGCAGATGCACACCAGCAATTGATGGCAACAGGTGTATTGGAGTTCAGACTGACCCAGTTGCTGTTCGACCGGGATTACCCCGGCCATTTCTGCAGGCAGATCAGTTCAGTGGAGGTGGATCTGCCTGTCCTGACCGGTCCTTACGAGGATGTCCGGGCAACCTTGCTGCAGATCAGTAGCGTGACGGCGACCCGGCCCACCACACAGTCTGTGCAGTACCTGCATACGCCGACCTCAGGTGTACCTGGCGATCTGGTGTTCAACCTGCGCAGCGCTCAGCAGATCGTTTTATCGGTAGGGCTTTCCGACAGTGGCCTGACCCACCAGAAACCTGATGAAGGTTTACTCAACCCGTTTGAATGCACGGGTGCGGTTTCCCACTGGCGACTGAGTTTTCCTCGACCGCTAAAACAGCCACAAGCTGCAATGCTCAAATCCTTGACCGATATCATTATCCGCGTGCGCTACACCGCCAAAGCCGGCGAGCCGACGTTCGCCCAAAAAGTCACAGACCTGGTTACCAAGGCTGAAAACGCCAGTTTGAAGATGCCAGTCGAAGGAGCAGGCGACCATGAGTGAGCCCGTCGTGCAAAACAATCAGAATCTGGTGCTCAATGGTGACTTCAACGATCGGCTCAAAGAGTGGCGCCCCAGCGGGATGATTGGCCTGGCGAGAGAATTCTATGCTGACGAGTTAGTCAATTTCATGGAGGTCGGTGTCGGGGCTTCGGCTACACAGGTAATCAAGGCACCCAAGACCCCCGGCGCCCGCGCGGGTTACGAACTGACGTTTCTGTGCGAACTGCGGCCCGGAGTTTCATGGTCGGGCGAATCGGGCTGGTTGCACATCCGCAAGAGCGGCGATGTGTTAATGAGCATCGAACTCACGGCAGAAGAAGGCCGGAAACAGGTGCACGAAGACGCCGGACTGGGGGCGGAGCAGCCGCTGGAATTCAAGCCGCGGGTGTATCAAAGATCACTGGATCAATTGGCGTTCGTCGAAGATGACGAATTGAGCTTCGAGGTCAGCGGTGTCCCGCGCAACGCGGGCGACCGTAGTTCGACAATCTGCATCACTCGAATCGACCTGCAACTGAAGCTTGAACCATTGCAACTGCAGACGGTGCGACTGGATGACGAAGTTCTGCCACCAGGCCAGACGTTACACCTTTGCCTGGGCGCTTCCCTTGGCGATGACCCGGACGGCTCTTTGTACATTGCGCATCGTCTGTCTTTTACCCCTGTAGACGGCAGCGTCTGGCTGGGTACGGATATCGCACTGATCATTCAGGGCAACCCATTGGAAGCAGTCAAGGCAACCCCTGACTGGGGAGTCGATCAACCGCTGCTGTCGCAGTGGTCGCTCGACTGCCCGGATATGGGAGAAGAGCAAAGTCATGACTTCACAATAAACCTGGTGAACCAGTACAACACCGAGCCTTATGCGATTGACGTGTCGCTGGGGCATCATCGATTGGCGCTTCGCGAGGTGCAGACCGCGGCGTATTACCCCGTCCTCGAGTATGCACAAAGCGTCCGGTTGGGCGTGCAGGTCCTTTCGTTCTACACCGGCCGTTCGCTTGATGGTCGAGAGGTCAGGTGGACGAGTATCGGGCAGGGCGTGCAGGGCACCGCAGTCACTGATGAACAGGGCCTGGCTTACTTCGATTTCGTCCCTGAGCAAGCCGGCGATTTTGTCATCACAGCGTCGGTCGACAGCGCTTATTACGGCAATGGCGAGGTGACTCACGAATTTCCAGTCACGGTGCTGGCGACCGACCCCTGGCGCGACTTGCATTGCGTTGTCGAAGAGCAGGTAACCCTGTGGGGCGCGACCGGTTATCCCAATCGCGGCACTGATTACCCCTTCATCGTGCGCTTGCCCGCCGACAGCCCTTTGCTGGCGACTGATCTATCGCTGCACTGGAGCGGCGTCGGGCATGAAGAGTTGAAGGTCACGGTCAACCCGCCACTCCAGCAACCGGTCGCTTTCAATGGCGACGATAGTCTCTGGACGCTGGCCTGCGAGGACTGGCTGGATGGTCGCTTCGAACTGTCATTGGTCTGCTCGAAGTTGTTACTGCCATCGCCGCGTAAACCCATGTCGCTGGCGCGCAACAAGGTCAGGATCGCTGACACGCGCGGCCCGAATATTTCGCCGGTTGTCGAGAACTACGAAAAGACCTTGATGCGAGTGCAGGTGGTGCATGTCACTGCCAAAGGTGCCGGTGAGCCGGTAATTGATGCGTTCGTCGACTGGCAAACCCCCGAGGGTATTGTCAAGTCTCGTACTGGCAGCGGTGGCTGGGCCAGCCTGTATTACCGGCCGTTGAAGGCTTTGAGCAACGAGACGATTACCGCCAGTGTGAGAGCCTACGAAGGCGGGCCGGCAGATGGACACACGTTTTCGGTCACGGCGTTTGCACGAGACGAGTGGAAGGACAAGGTCAGGATCACGTTTGATGGCTTTCAAATTTCCAGTGACGGAATCGCTTGCAAGCGAGGCAAGACGCACATCCTGACGATCCGTGCATTTGAGAACAGCCCGCTGATTGGCAAGGCAATTACGCTCGGTTGGCGCAACGCAAAGCCAGAGATCGGGCTTGCGGTGAGCGACCTTGATATACCGAGAATATTGCGCGAAGGGGAAGATCTGAGTTGGTTGTTCAGCTCTGATCGTATCGAAAGTACCAGCAGTATTTTCGAGGTGAGTTTGTTCACCGACACTCTCACGAACAAGGATTTTTCTTGCCGACTGTTATCACCTGACCTCCATGAAGAAATGACCGTGGTCCTGGATCAGATGACCGATCTCAGGGGGCAGCCGCTCTTTCCGTGTATTGGCGCTATACATCGCTATATCTTCCGCACCAATGCGCTGAGTCCTTTAGTGGGTATCCCCATGGATCTGATATGGACTGGAAGCCCGGCGGCGGAGCTCGGAATCGAGTTGAGCCCACCCCCCAAAAGCGAAAATGTTGTGGACGACAGCGGGTTTACCTGGACGCTGGACTGTTCAAAAAGTACCAAACCCGGGGTTTTCAAACTTCAGTTCATTATCAGTTTCTTTGGCTTGAGCGACATCAATACGATGACCCTGGGCCACAATAAAATCACGATCGAAGACGCCCGTGCATCTGCGGTGGATCCGGTCATTGGGCAGGATCCTGCGTGGATGTGGCTGAAGGTACGCTCCCCTTATCGTCCCGACCTCCCTCTGGAGCAAGTGCCTGTTCAATGGACAGCCGACGGCAGCAGCGAAGAGCACAGGACGGGGGCCGACGGCTGGAGTGGTTTTCCCTTTGCGCCAACCACGGCAGGTGAGCATGTGGTGACAGCGGCGGTTATCAGCCCTTATGACCGTTTTGAAGAGCTCCGCTCCATGCAGGTTCTAGCGCTGGAAGGGGATCCCTGGGCCGGATTCGAATACAGTTTCGACTCCCGACCGTTTCAGCCACTGGGCCATAGCGCTGAATTCCCTCGGCGCAACGGGCAGCACCAATTGCGCGTGAGTGCTCCGCCGGGCAGTGCGCTGCATGACCAGTATCTGACACTGGGCATGACCGGCACCGGGCCGGCGGAATTGGGCTTGCGCTTCGAGGAGCCACGTCTGGGTGACCCCAGGCTTTTCTCGAGCGCTGGAATGACCTATCGGTTCAACGCGGGCGACCTCAAGGACGGGAGTTTCGGCCTGCGCTTTTCCTCGGCGCGGTTGGCCAAGTTGTCTCCGGTCATTGCGATGTCGCTGGGGCAAGGCGAACAGGTGGTAAAGATCGCCGAGCGTTCGCGAAGCAGTCAGACACTGCTCTGGGGCGAGGCGGTGTCGGAGCAGGTCGTCATTGTTTCGGCCATCAGTAACAGGCCAATGGTGGGGATGAAGGTTGTCTGGCGCAGTCCGGACCTTGGTGAGGTGACCACTACTACCAACTTCTACGGTGAAGCGCGGATACGGTTCGTGCCGACAACACCGGGTGCGGCGCAACTGACCGCCACGGTGGGCGATGCGCTGTATTCGGAGTCGATTTCCTTACCGTTTTTGCTGCACGAGCCCCGGGAGATCAAGGAACTGGTCAGCGATGATCCGAGCGGGTATCCGGGGCAACAGATGACCGCGCAAGTCCTGGTCGTTTCAGCCAGTACCGCGCAACCCTTGGCCAATGTCGAAGTGATGTGGGAGTACGACCGCACCTCGCTGCCGACAACCCTGACGGATGCCGAAGGCAAGGCAACGGCGCGCATTGTCCTGGAAGGAGCAGGCGAGGCTGCGTTGCGGGCGTCGGTAAAGGGTGGTTTGGCTGGCTGGGTGGTAAAAACGCTCTGGTTGACCGTCACTGAGCGTCCAGCAGCGGTGGAATCCGTTGTTGCGTCGCCTAATCCGGTTCCCTTGCAGACCTACGTCTCCATGACCGCGCTGATTGTGGCCAAGGAGGGGCGAGAGCCCATGCCCAGACGGAAAATCCTTGTTTCCACTAATGGAGCACCGTTCACTGAGTCGTTTACCGATCACAACGGGCGATACCAGGCTCACTGGCGGCCGATGAACCTTACGGATCAGATTTCGCTGGTCGTCAAAGTAGAAAACAGCGACGGCACTTCGGACAGCGACGCTGTGTATGTTGCAGTCACCAACTGATCGAATCTGTCAGATCGCAGCGGTCTTTTTCCAGCTCATGTAGCTTGTCACCAGTCCGGCCCCCAGCTCGGCGGGCCGAACATCCATCACTGCAACGCCATGGGCAGTCAGCCGCTCATGGAGTTGCGAGCGGTCATTGAGAAAATCGATGGTGCCGCAGTAGGCGAGTGCCTCGGGCAACGTTTGTACCGTGCTCTGGCGCAATGTATCCAACGCCTGTTCACGCAGGCTCGCCACCAGCACCCGATGTTGCGCGCTCAACCGTTTGACCGCGCCCAGCACTTGATCATCGTCATCGCGCAAGTTGGTCACCAGCACTACCAGCGCGCGGCGCTTTTGGCGGGCCAACAACTGGTTGGCGGCAGCCTGGTAATCAGCAGGGCGCTGGGTGCTCCGAAGGTCATAAACAGCGTTGAGCAAAACGTTCAGTTGGCCGCTGCCTTTGACTGGCGCGACATGGCGCGGCTCATCAACGGCAAAGGTACTCATGCCCACCGCATCCCCTTGGCGCAACGCCACATAACTGAGCAGCAGGCAGGCATTGAGCGCGTGATCGAAGTGCGACAGCTCACCATCGTGACTGCGCATCTGCCGGCCGCAATCGAGCAGGAAGATGACCTGTTGATCGCGTTCATCTTCGTACTCGCGGGCAATCGGCGTGCGCTGGCGGGCGGTGGCTTTCCAGTCGATCTGGCGCAGGCTGTCGCCCTCGCGAAATTCGCGCAGCTGATGAAATTCCTGACCCTGCCCGCGACGTTGCCGCTGACGTATGCCGAGCTGGCTGAGCCAGTTGTCGACGGCGCGCAACTCACCGCCGTAAAGCCGGGCGAAGTCCGGGTAGACAAGGGTCTCGTCGCCGACGCTGAGCAGGCGTTTGCCGGACCATAATCCCAAGGGGCTGGGCAGGTTGACTTCGCACTGTTCGAAGCAGAAATGCCCGCGTTCGAGAGGTCGCAGACGGTAGGTGAGCTGGCTGACATGGCCGGGTTGAAGCTCGACAACTGTTGGCAGATATTCAAACGCGAGGCCGTCGGGTACGTGGTCGAAGAAATTGATCTTCAGTGGCTCGGCAAACTCATGGGCGATTTGCAGCTTTACCTCTCCCCAGCGCCCGAGCGCCAGGCTGCCGGGCATCTGCCGTTTGATGCGCGGCGAGGGCAGGCGTCTGAGGCGTACGGCGTCGATAACCGCCAAGGCCAACAGGGCCAGGAGCAACCCCCAGTTGATCGAAATCAGGCTCGACGGGAGCTCTCTGCCAAGTGCTTGAAAGGCGCCGAGCACGATGCTGACGCCCAGCAGCAGCGCCAGCCAGATCAGCAGCAGACGCGAGGGTTTCACAGGCGCGGCGCCGGCACTTGATCGAGCAATTGCGTGAGCACCTGATCGACCTGCAGGCCTTCGATATCCAGCTCCGGTGCGATGCGCACGCGATGGCGCAGCACCGCCAGCGCGCAGCCTTTGATGTCATCCGGGATTACAAACTCGCCGCCGCGCAACAACGCCCGGGCACGGGCACAACGAACCAGTGCAATCGAGGCGCGTGGCCCGGCGCCGAGGGTCAGCCCCGGCCAGGTGCGCGTGCTGCGCGCCAGGCGTACGGCGTAATCGAGGACCTGATCGTCCAGCGGCAGATCGCTGGCAATACGCTGCAACGCCTGCACGTCTTTGGCTTGCAACACTGTGCGCAGCGGTTGCACATCGAGCATGTCGGCGCGGGTCGAACGACAGACCTGACGGACCATATTCAGCTCCTGATCGGCGTCGGGATAATCCATGCGCACCTTGAGCATGAAGCGGTCGAGTTCGGCTTCCGGCAGCGGATAGGTGCCTTCCTGTTCGATCGGGTTCTGCGTTGCCAACACCATGAACGGTTGCGCGATGGGCAAGGCGCGACCCTCGAGCGTCACTTGGCGCTCCTGCATGGCTTCGAGCAATGCCGCCTGGGTTTTTGCCGGGGCGCGGTTGATCTCGTCGGCCAGCAGCAGGTTGGTGAACAGCGGGCCTTTACGCAGCTTGAACTGCTCGGTCTGCAAGTCGTAGACGGCATGGCCGGTGACATCGCTGGGCATCAGATCCGGGGTGAACTGGATGCGCGCAAACTCGCCGCCGAAGCATCGCGCCAGTGCCCGCACCAGCAAGGTCTTGCCCAGCCCGGGCACGCCTTCGAGCAGCACGTGGCCGCCGGCGATCAGCGCGGTCAGGACATCGTCGACCACCGCTTCCTGGCCGATCAGCGCCTTGTTCAATTCGTTGCGCACCGCCTGCGCCAACTGGCTGGCGCGCTGGCGCTGCTGGGCAGCGTGCGTCACGCTGCCGGGCTCGATCTGTTCAGTCATAACGCGTTCCTCAAGGTTTGCAGATGAGCGACCTGACGGCTGAATTCGGCGCTGGACAAACGCTGCTTCGGACGTGGGCTCAGGGCCTGGCTGATGGCCCGGGTGGGTTGCCGGGTCAGGCGCGATAACGCCAGCCATTGCTCGGCCACATTCAATTGATCGAAACCGGGATGGCGGCGGCGGGCGCGGCGCAGGATGTCTTGCTGCAAGGCTTGCAGCAGCGCCTGCTGGCCGTTGTGGCGCAGGAGGAAATCGGCGCTCGCGCGCAGGTGCTCCAGCAGTTGGCGTCGACCTGCTGGCGCTGGCATTTGCACCGGGCCGTGACGCACGCCGGCCTGCCACAACCACAGGCCGATCAAGCTGAGCAGGGCGACTATGGCCTGCGGGAAGTAGCGCCAGAGCAAGGTCCACAAACCATCGTGCGTCGTGTCGTAAATCAGCGTGACGTCGGTGTCGGCGCTCAGATACCAGAGCAGCCAGGCGTTGTCGTATTTGCCGATAGCGCCGGTTTTCCACAGCTCGGCATCGGTGACCACGGTGATCGTGCCGAGGCCGTACACCCGTTGCATCATGTGCGTGGCTTTGGCGCTGTTGGCCCAGGCTTGCGCGACATTGTTCGGGTCGTCGAGGTGGAAGTCGGTGTCGAAACCGGCGTAGGCCGGCGCGTCTTCGTCTTCCAGATACAGTTTGGTCAGTTTCGGGAAACGGTCCTTTTCCCCATCCTCGGGAGGATCTTTCAAGTCCTTGCTCAGCGATTGGTGCAGTTGCACCTTATCGAGCAGCAGATCATTGCTTTGCCCGGTTTGCGCATCCCACAACGATTCGGCGACGAACACCAGACGTCCTCCGGCGCGAGTCCAGTTCAACACTTGATCGACTTCACGCGGCGTCATCCGTGCGCGCTCGCCGAACAACAACAAGGTGTGGCTGTGCGGATCGATCTGCGGCAGTACCGCCAGGGTCTCGGCGTGACTGACCGCGAGGCCGCGCTCGCGCAGGAACATTTCCGCCGCCAGATAAGGATTGGCTTGCGCGGCAGGCGAGGGGCCGTGATCGACCGTTTCCTGATAGGGCCGGGCCTTGAGGTAGAGAAACAGGCTCAAGCCGCCAAGCAGCAGAAGCGCCAGCGCAGCCAACGACCAGCCGATGCGCCGGTTCAATGCCCGGCACCTTTGCCGAACAATTCACGCCAGCCGTTGCACAGCTCTGCTTGCAGGTGCGCAGCTGGAAGTCGGTGCCCGTAGGCCATGTTTTGCCAATGAACGGTGAGGTTGCGGCTGTAGGCGATCAGATCCGGGCGTTGCAGTTGTTCAATGCGTTTGAGGATCTGGCTCTCGGTGTCGGCGGCTTTCAGCGTCAGGTTGAAATCATGCAGCAGACGGCTGAGCAGGCCGCGATAGAGCAGACCCAGCGCGGCGCGAGGTTCGCTCAGCCACAATTGTTCGGCGCTGGCGGCGAGGTCATCCGGCAGGGTTTCACGGTTCAGATCGAGGCCGAAGACTTGTGGCGACGCCGGCGGTTTGCTGCGCGCTGGCAGGTTCGGGCGGCGGCTGACGAAAGCCCGGAGGAATTCGCGATAACGCCAGACCAGCCAGCCCAGCGCAGCAATCAGCGTGCCCCACAACGCCACCTCAATCACGCCGGCGAGGGTATCGAGGTGCCGATCGTCGAGCCAGCCGAGCAGCGTTTTCAGCCACTGCGGAGCCTCACCCGCTTGCGCGTCTTTGGCCGGACTCGCCGGGTCGTCGCCAAAGCGGTAACGGGTGACGCTTTCCTTGTTCTTGAACGGCGGTTGTTCGAGCAGCGACTGAATGCTGTCGCGCGATGCCTGACTGGTCAGCGGCTGATTGAGCAACCGTGGAGCATCCGGCGCATCGCTGGCCCACACCGGTTGCAGGTTCGGCAGCAGCAGACACGCCGCCAGCAACACGCCGAGCACGCCGTTGTTCAAGCGCTGGCGCAGACGGCGGAAGACCAGTTCAATGTCCCAGGCTTCCAGTTGCGTGCGGCGGTTCAGGTACAGGCTGAAACCGCAGGCGACATACACCGGTCCCCAGGCCACCAGGATCAGCGCATAAAAAACGTTGGTCAGGTGCTCCAGCCAGCGCCAGTCCTGATCGGCGGCGAGCAGCAGTGACTGCCAGTCCCAGTCGGTTTCGATCTGCTGCGGCAAGAGCATGTAGAACAGCAGCATCAAGCCGATCCACAGTGCGGTCTCCAGATGCACGCCGATAATCGTCAGCCATTGCGCGGCGCCGCCGTTACGTTGCAGCAGCACCTGCAGACGTTGTTGTCTGGCCTCGCCGTCGAGACCTTCGAGTTGCGTCACCGGCAGCACAAAGCTGCGACTCAGGCTCAGCCGGCGCCAGGTCAGACTCGCCAACAGTTGCGGCCTGAGCAGGCGCGGCCATTCACGCAAGGCTTGCTTGAGCGTCGGGGTTTCACCGAACAGCGCTTTGGAGAGGATGTACAGCGGCAGGCGTTCGTAGGCCGGTTTCAGCCACCAGAAAATGAACACCGCCAGCGATGGCGAATCCCACAGCAACAGGCTGAGCAGGGCGAACAGCGGCAGGGTGACGATCGCCCAACTGGTCATCAACAATCGCCGATGCTGCTGGCTCATCAACACGCCCAGGTCCATGGCTTCCCAAGTCGTGCGCGGGCGGATCACTACGCTGGCGTCACTCAGGCGCATGACGAATTCTTCCGGCAAATAGCAGATACACCGCAACGGCCAGCCACAGCGCGGTGCCGACGGCGTATTTGGTCAGCGGCGTGACACTGGTTTTCGACGACCAGTAAGCCTCGATGAAGGCTGCGATCAACAGGAACAGCATGGCCCCACACACCAGCAACACGCTTTTGCGCGCGGCCAGACGCAGCGCCTCGCCACATGTCAGGCGTCCGGGGGCGATCAGCGCCCAGCCCAGCTTCAGGCCCGCCGCTCCGGCGAGGGCGATGGCGTTCAGTTCGAACGCACCGTGGCCGATCACGAACGACCAGAAGGTCTGGCCGAAACCGATCTCGCTGAGATGCCCGGCCACCGCGCCGATGATCATGCCGTTGTAAAGCAGGAAAAAACCGCTGCCCACACCCATCAGCAAACCGCTGGCGAATGTCTGAAAGGCGATGCCCGTGTTGTGCATGACGTAATAGCCGAACATCACCCAGTCTTCGCTGGCCGCCCGTTCGGCCGAGCGTCCGAGGTGGCCGGCGACGGGGTCGTACATGCCTTGCATCTCGCGCACCTGTTCGGCCGGGATCAGGTTGTAGATCAGTTCCGGGTTCAGATAAACCAGCACGCCGAAACCGATCAGGCTGCCGAAGAACAACAGGCTGGCGGCCGCAACAAAGCGCCACTGTTCGCGCACCAGTCGCGGGAAGTCGGCGAGGATAAAGCTGATGATGAGCGCCCCGAGGCGACTGCGATGCCGATAGAGCTGTTGATGGCCGCGCAGCACTTGCTGCTGTAATGAATCGATCAGAAAACTGCTGTAGCCACGCGCCTGGGCCAGAGCCAGATGTTGGCAGAGACGTCGATAGGCCTTGGGAAAATCGCTGACTTGCGCCGTATCCTTGCCGTGTTCGAGGCGTTCAAGCGCCACGGCGAAGCGCTCCCATTCGGCCTTGTGGCGACTTTCGAACAGGCTCTGCTTCATGGGGTCGGCCCCAACAAACCGCGCGCGATGCCGTTGAGTTCAGACACGGCTTTGGGCGCAGAGATGTGCAACGGCTGCGCCAGCAATGCCGCCAGCTCGTTGACCCGTGCGGGAGAGAGTTCGGCCTGGCGCTCGGCGAAACCGAGCATGGCCCGTTGTTCGCTCAGGGTGAGTGGGACAGGGCAGCGACGAGGTTCAGCGTCAGGCAGTTGCGGTCGGCTCAGCGGCCGTTCGCTGTAAACCACCAACGTGCCGGCGGCAATGTCGCCGAGGCGTTTGAAGGTCGGGTGTTGCAGGCAACTGAGCGCACCGAGGAAATAGCCGAAGGGCAGTAGATCGACAAAGCGCAGCAGGTTGCGCAATAGCGAGGCCGACCAGCCGATCGGCGTGCCGTCATCGTGCACCACGCGCAAACCCAGCCATTGCTTACCCGGCGAACGGCCCTGACGCAGCACCTCGAACAGCACCATGTACCACCAGCTGATGGCAAACAGCAGCAAGGAACCGAGGCCCATGCCGAGCTTGCCGAGAAACGCCAGTGCGATAAACAGCACACCGAGGATCAAGCCGCGAATGCCCAGATCGATGGCAAACGCCACGGCGCGCACCATCAGCCCAGCGGGACGCAACGGCAGATCGATGCCTTCCGGCGTTTCGACCTGATGGCGCGTATCCAGCGGTGCTTTCCTTCGCGGTGCTGTGGGCTCGAGCATGGGCTACCTGATCTTCGCCTGTTCGGGGTGCAAGTGCGCCTGATGCTAGCAGCCTCTCGGGTGTGGGAGCGAGCCTGCTCGCGAATGTGGTGGATCAGTCAGCCTATGTGCAACTGACGGAAAGCCTTCGCGAGCAGGCTCGCTCCCACAAGGGCAATGCATTCCAGTTGTAGGAATCTGGAGAAATTGCTGTTCGAGGGCGACCGGGCTGGCCGTGGCAACCCTGAAACGCCTAGACTTCGCCGATCTTCTGTTCAGGATTCGCCCGTGACTTCAATCTTCTGGTACGACTACGAAACCACTGGCATCAATCCGCGCAACGACCGACCGCTGCAGGTGGCCGGGATTCGCACCGACCATGCGCTCAACGAGATCGACGAGCCAGTCAACCTCTATTGCCAGCCCAGCGAAGATATCCTGCCGCACCCGGCGGCATGCGCGATCACTGGCATCACCCCCGGCCAGCTCGCTGAAAAAGGCCTGAGCGAAGCCGATTTCATGACTCGCGTGCATGCGCAACTGGCCGCACCGGGGACCTGTGGCGCCGGTTACAACACCTTGCGTTTCGACGATGAGATGACCCGCTACAGCCTGTATCGCAATTTCTTCGACCCCTATGCCCGTGAATGGCAGGGTGGCAACAGTCGCTGGGATCTGATCGACGTAGTGCGCGCCGCTTACGCATTGCGCCCGGACGGTCTGGTCTGGCCGACCAATGATGAAGGCCGCGTGACCCTTAAGCTCGAACGCCTCACGGCGGCCAACAATATCGATCACGGGCACGCTCACGAAGCCCTGTCGGATGTGCGCGCTACCATCGCGTTGGCGCGGCTGATTCGCGAGAAACAACCCAAGCTCTACGAGTGGCTGTTCCAGTTGCGCAGCAAACAGAAGGTGATGGATCAGATCCGCCTGTTGCAGCCACTGGTGCATGTGTCCGGGCGTTTCTCGGCGGCGCGCAGTTATGTCGGCGTGGTGCTGCCGCTGGCCTGGCACCCGAAGAATCGCAACGCCCTGATCGTCTGTGATCTGCATCTTGATCCGCAGGGGTTGCTGGACCTCGATGCGCAAGCCCTGCGTCAGCGTCTTTATACCCGTCGCGATGAGTTGGCCGAAGGTGAGTTACCGGTACCGCTCAAGCTGATTCATATCAATCGTTGTCCGGTTGTAGCGCCGCTGGCGGTATTGCGCGCACAAGACCAGCAGCGCCTTGGGCTGGACATGGCGCTTTATCAGGAGCGGGCAGTGCGACTAACTGACGCACAACAAGTCTGGAAAGATAAAGTCGCGGCGATTTATGCCAGCGAAGATTTCACTCCCAGCGAAGATCCCGAGCAGCAGTTGTACGATGGATTTATCGGTGATCGTGATCGTCGTTTATGCGAACAAGTTCGAACGGCCGACCCTGCGCAATTGGCGCAAGAGCAGTGGCCTTTCGATGATGAACGTTTGCCTGAATTACTTTTTCGATATCGAGCACGCAACTTTCCGGACACCCTGGATGTGGCCGAGCAAGAGCGCTGGAAATTATTTTGTCAGCAGCGCCTGACGCAACCCGAGGCAGGTGCGCCGAATACCGTGCAGTCATTTATCGAGGCCGCCGAGCAATGGTCGCTTAGTGCGTCACCGATGCAGCGAGAGGTGCTCAATGATTGGCAGAATTATGTCCAGGCATTACGCAAACGTTTGAATCTGTGAAATCGAACATGCGCGGACAATAAATCACGGGCATAAAAAAACGCCAGCGCTGGCTGGCGTTCTTTTGTTCGCGGATCGCTCTGCGAAGGCGTTGCGGCTTAGCCCAGCAGGGTCGCCCAGCCTTCAACCACGTCGCCGCCCCACTTGGCTTTCCACTCTTTCAGAGTCTTGTGGTTGCCACCTTTGGTTTCGATGACTTCACCGTTGTGCGGGTTTTTGTATTGCTTAACTTTGCGTGCACGCTTGGTGCCGGTAGTTTTCACTGCGCCGCCGCGTGGAGCCTTGGATTTTGCTTCTGGATCCAGCAGCGCGATGATGTCACGCAGGGACTTGGAGTATTCACCCATCAGCGTGCGCAGTTTGCCTTCGAATTCCAGTTCGGCTTGCAGTTTGTCGTCTTCGGACAGGTTCTTCAGACGGGCTTGCAGCTCTTTGATGGCTTCTTCGGTGGCGCGATATTCGTTGATCAAGGACATGAGTACTACCTTTTGTAGAATGCTGAATGACAGGGGACAGTGCCGCAATAATAGTCAGGCTGTTTCATCAAGTAAACATTTAGATCGGCTTTTTATTTAAATGAGTTACAGGAATTAGCCGCGATTTGAATGTTCAGTTAAATAATGTGATGCAGTCAGCACAGATATTTACAGTTGTCTGACAAAAGCCCTTCTAAAGCGTCACGGTCTTGACGGAAGACCTGCGTCAGAAAGCCGTTTCACCATGCTTTGTCCCACCCGGCGCGTATGCGTACTGCAGTTTTCCTGCGCAGTCGCTAGAATGGCGGCCTTTGTGAAGTTCTGGAGTTTCCCCCTCATGCGCACTTTTCGGCTGGTGATCTCTTGCCCGGACCGCGTTGGCATCGTTGCCAAAGTCAGTAATTTTCTGGCCTCTCATAATGGCTGGATCACCGAAGCGAGCCACCACTCTGACAATCAAGTGGGCTGGTTCTTCATGCGTCACGAAATCCGTGCCGATTCGCTGCCGTTCGGTATTGAAGAGTTGCGCGAGAAGTTCGCGCCGATCGCCGAAGAGTTCTCGATGGACTGGCGCATCACCGACACCGAGCAGAAAAAACGCGTAGTGCTGATGGCCAGCCGCGAATCCCACTGCCTGGCCGACCTGCTGCACCGCTGGCACAGCGACGAACTGGATTGCGAAATTTCCTGCGTGATCTCCAACCACGACGACCTGCGCAGCATGGTCGAGTGGCACGGCATCCCTTACTACCACGTGCCGGTCAATCCACAGGACAAGCAGCCGGCGTTCGACGAAGTGTCGCGCCTGGTCAAGCAACACGATGCCGAAGTGGTGGTGCTGGCGCGCTACATGCAGATCCTGCCGCCGGACATGTGTCGCGAATACGCGCACAAGGTCATCAACATCCACCACAGCTTCCTGCCATCGTTCGTCGGCGCCAAGCCGTATCACCAGGCATCCCTGCGTGGTGTGAAACTGATCGGCGCGACCTGCCACTACGTGACTGAAGAACTGGATGCCGGTCCGATCATCGAGCAGGACGTGGTGCGTGTCAGCCACAGCGACAGCATCGAAGACATGGTGCGTTTCGGCCGTGACGTCGAGAAGATGGTGCTGGCCCGCGGCCTGCGTTATCACCTGGAAGACCGCGTGCTGGTGCACGGCAACAAGACGGTTGTGTTCTGATCGAGCACGCCACGCTTGAAAAACCAGGGGCCTGGGCGTTGAATCGCTCAGGCCCTTGTCATTTGAGCCCGAGGAAAAGCCATGAACGATCCACTGGACAAAGCCACTTCAAAAGCGCCCGCCACCCTCGGCGAGGGTTGCCTGAGTCGTTACGACCCGGATGACATGAGCCCGGACGACGGCACCGAATTCCCCGGGGCCGCCGAGCTTTGGGAGCAACTCCAGCAAGAGCAGGACGAACCTAAGAAGCCTGCCTGACGTTCATCAACTTCTTCAGCAACGGCTTGCCCAGCATCAACACGAACACCGGCCCGCCCACCAACAGATAGAAGTAATACGTCACCACGCGCCAGATCAGGATCGCCGCCGCTGCGGTGGACTTGCCCACCATCGGTGCGAGCAGCGCGGCCGAGGTCAATTCTGCGGCTCCCGCGCCGCCGGGTAACAGGCTGAACTGGCCGGCGCCGAGCGAGAGCATCTGCACCAGAAAACTCCATGCCCACTGCAAATCCGCGCCGAGCCCGCGCAGGGCCAGATACAGCACGCTGTAGCGCAGCAGCCAGTGCACGCAGGTCAGGGCGAACACCTGAACCAGCGTTTGCCAGGGCAGTTTCAAGGTATCGGTAAATGCCGCGAGAAAGTGCAGTAACTTGCGCGCCCAGCGACGGCGAGTACTTGTCGTGATGTTCATCCCCGCCAACAGCCGCCCGCTCAGGCGAATCAACGCTCGGTGATAACGGGCGATCAACACGCAACTGAACAACCCCCCAAACAGCGAAACGGCGCTGACGGTCAGCAGCCACTCGAGGCGATCGCTGAGGTGCTGGAATAGCGCGTAAATCAGAATCCCGCTGAGGGCGCAGAGAAAGAACAGCAGATCGCTGAGCTGATCCATGGCAAACACTGCGCTGCCTCGCGCCGGACGCACGCCGCAACGGGCGAGCAGAGCCATGATCGTCAGCGGCCCGCCGCTGCCGCCGGGCGTGGCGCAGTACGCGAACTCGGCCGCCATCACCACGCCGAGGCTTTTCAATGGCGCGACCTTTTCACGCTGGTCGCCGAGCAACAAACGCAGGCGCAACGTATTGATGCCCCAGCAGAGCAGAATCATGCCGAACATGATCAACAGCCAGTTCAGCGGGAAGCTGCGCAGGCGCGACCAGGTTTCGCCGCCGCCGAGCAGTACCGGAATCAGCACCGCCGCCAGCAGGCCGATCAGCAACAACAGGCTGCGCTTCATGCTGCGCGTTCCAGCTGACCGCGCTGTCGGGCGAGCCAGTCGATTTTGGTCAGCGGCACGCGTCCCTCCGCCAGCAGGCGTTGCAGCGTGTGCAACCAGTAATCGCGAGAAAAGCGGTGACGCATGTCCACCGGATGCAGCCCCAGGCGAATCACCGATGCCTCGCGCCAGCGCTGTTCACGCTGGTCGCTGAGGATTTTCGACAAGCCGCGCCGCCAGGCGCTGCGCGCACTCCACACCAGCCCGGGTGCATCGATGGCGCTGAAGTCGGGCAAGCGATAAAGGTGCTGCGGCTCGCTGGTGTAGCTGAGCGGCAATTCGCGCAAGGCCTGGCGGGTGCCGTCGCTCATCAGCCAGGCCGGGGCGACGAAACCCTGCACCGGCCAGTCGTAGCGCTGAAACATGTCCAGACCTGCGTGTAGGCGGGCAAGGGCTGCTTCGCGGGACAGGCGATAGAACTCGCCTTCGTGGGTGTAGACCCGGCGCATGAACCAGTCGCGCGGGGTGTTTGGCATGGGTTCCTGATCGTCGTGGTAGTAGCCGTGCAGCGCCAGTTCATCGCCTCGGGCGACCCTGGCATCGAGCACTCGGCGAAACGCCGGGTTGGCATCAAGGGCATCGTGGCGATGGAAATCCGGTACCACCAGCCACGTCATCGGCACATCACCCAAGGCATCGACAGTCTCGACGAAGGGCTGGTAATCCGCCCACGTCGAGGGCGCCACATCATGCAACACCAGGCAAACAGCTTTCATTTCTTCAACCATTGGCCACCCGTGGCAGCGTATGGCCGAGCACCGCGTGATAGTGGCTGAGCAGACTGTCGACCACGGTGTCCCAGGCGTAATGCCGTTCGACGTGCTGGCGCGCCTGTTGACCGAGGCGAGCACAGCCGCGACTGAACAGTTCACGCACGGCATTGGCCATGGCCTGCGGATTGTTCGGCGCACAGAGCAGGCCGCAGGAATCGTTGACGATTTCTTCAAACGCCCCGGCCGCCACCGCCACCACGGGAATGCCGCAGGCCATGGCCTCAAGGATGACCAGGCCGAAGGTTTCCTGGTCGCCGGCATGCAGCAGCGCATCGGCGCTGGCCATCAGCCGCGCGACTTTCGGCGCCGGGCAGAATTCGTCGATAACGCTGACGTTGTCCGGCACCGCCGCAGGCATCGACGAGCCGACCAACAACAAGTGATAACGCGGACCGAGGCGTTGCATGCACTTGAGCAGCACCGGCAGGTTTTTCTCCTTGGAACCGCGCCCGGCAAAGATCAGCAGGCGCGTGTCTTCGGCAATGCCCAGCTCAGCCCGCAGGCCAGGATCGCGGGCGTCGGGATGGAAAGTGTGCAGATCCACGCCCAGCGGTTGCACATGGACATTGCGCACGCCAAGCCCGATGAGCTTGTCGGCCATGACCTGGCTCGGCGCGAGAACGCGGTCGAAATTGCCGTAGAGACGCGTGACATAAGCCTCGACATTCGGTGTGACCCAATGGCCCATGCGATTGCCCGCCAGCAGCGGCAGATCCGAGTGATAAAAGCCGATCACCGGCACATCCAGCTGCCGCCGCGCATCCAGCGCCGCCCATGCGGTGAGGTAGGGATCGCCGACTTCGATCAGATCCGGCTGCAAATCCTGCAGGACGTTTCGCCAAGGCGCCAGGCGCAGGGGGAAGCGATAACCTTTGCCGAAGGGCAGGGCGGGCGCCGGAACCGTGAAAATGCCGTCATGTTCACCCAGTCTCGCGCCGGGGATCAGCAGGCTGTGGCGAATGGCGTTGCGCTCGCCAAGGCGACGGTGTTTGGCATCCAGATAAGTCCGCACGCCTCCGCTGGCCGGGGCGTAGAACATGGTGATGTCGGCGATATGCACGGTGAGCAACCCTCCGCTGTGTCGTTCTCCCTTGATTGACCTTTATCCAGAATAGATGTTCGGTCGGGATTGCGCGCCCCTCACCCTAGCCCTCTCCCGGAGGGAGAGGGGACTGATCGGAGTGTTTGGGATTGTTGCGATGTCCTGCGATATCGAGCCGAACGCTCGCATTGAAAAGCTTGAAGATCGGCTCCCTTTCCCCTCGCCCCCTTGGGGGAGAGGGTTGGGGTGAGGGGGTAGGCTTTTGATCTTAAATCCTGAAGCTGCCCACCAGTTGCTTGAGACGCGAAGCCTGCTGCTCCAGATCCGAGCACGCGCGCAAGGTCGCTTGCAGGTTCTCCACGCCTTCCTGGTTCAGCGTGTTGATCTCGGTGATATCGACATTGATCGACTCGACCACAGCGGTTTGTTCCTCGGTCGCGGTCGCCACCGACTGGTTCATCCCGTCGATCTCGCCAATGCGCAGGGTCACGCTGTTCAGGCGTTCGCCGGCGAGGTTGGCGATCTCGACGCTGTCCTGGCTGTGGCGCTGGCTGTCGCTCATGGTGCTCACCGATTCCCGGGCGCCGACTTGCAGCTCCTCGATCATGGTCTGCACCTGCTGTGCCGATTCCTGCGTGCGGTGCGCCAGGTTGCGCACTTCGTCCGCCACCACGGCGAAACCACGACCGGCCTCACCGGCGCGCGCCGCTTCGATCGCCGCGTTCAGCGCCAACAGGTTGGTCTGCTGGGAAATACTGGTGATCACTTCGAGAATCTGGCCGATGTTGACGGTCTTGCTGTTCAGCGACTCGATGTTGGTGCTCGACGCGCTGAGCATGCTCGACAGCTGGTTCATCGCCTTGATGCTGCGCTCCACCACTTGCTGGCCATCCTCGGCCAGACCCCGGGCGTCGCTGGCCTGATTCGACGCTTGCGCGGCGTTGCGGGCGATTTCCTGGGCGGCGGCGCCGAGCTGATTGATCGCGGCGGCAACACTGCTGGTGCGCGAAGCTTGCTGGTCAGAGTTGTACATCGACGAGTTTGACGCTGCGACCACGCGCAGCGCGACCTCGTTGACCTGGCCGGTGGCCGAGGACACTTCGCGGATCGAACCGTGAATACGTTCGACGAAACGGTTGAACGCGGTGCCGAGGATGCCGAATTCATCGTTATTGACGATGTTCAGGCGTTTGGTCAGGTCGCCCTCGCCGTCGGCGATGTCTTCCATGGCGCGGGTCATCACGTGCAGCGGCTGGATCAGCAGGCGGATCAGCATACCGAGCAGGGCGATGATGATTGCCACGGCAATAATGGTTGCGATTACCGCTGAGGTACGGAATTCGCTGAGCATCGAGTAGGCCTGATCCTTGTCGATCGACAGGCCGATGTACCAGTTCACCGACGGCAGGCCCTTGATCGGGGCGAAGGTGACGATGCGGGTTTTGCCGTCGACGCTCACTTCGCTGAAATCGCTGCTGATGCGCGGCGTGTCCTGCGGGTAGGCTTCTTTGAGCGATTTCATCACCAAAGCCTTGTCCGGATGAACGAGGATCTTGCCGTCGGCACTGATCAGAAACGCATAGCCCATGCCGTCGAAATCCCGTGCGGCGAGGGTGTCGACCAGCGATTGCAGGCTCAGGTCACCACCGACCACGCCAACGCTCTGCCCGGCCTTTTTCGACGCGGTGGCGATGGAAATGATCAACTGGCCGGTGGCCGCATCGATGTAGGGTTCGGTCAGGGTCGAGGTGCTGCTGCTTTCGGCACCTTTATACCAAGGGCGTACGCGCGGATCGAAACCGTCCGGCATCTTCACGTCCGGGCGGATGGTGAAGTGGCCAGTGGCATCGCCCAGATAGGTGGCCATGAACGTCGAGGTCAGGCTTTTCTGTTCCAGCAGGCTGGCGACCGTGGCAGGTTCCGGGTTGATGGCGATGTTCTGCGCGGCGTTCTCGATCAGCAGGATGCGCCCGCTGAGCCAGGTCTGGATGTTGCCGGCGGTGACCTCGCCCATTTCATTGAGGTAGTTGTTCAGATCATCGCGGATCGCATTGCGTTGCAGCCAGTCGTTGTACAACGTGAACGAGGCGAAAGCGGCAATGACGATGAGAGCGGCGGCAAGCAAAATCTTATGGCTGAAGCGCAGGTTTTTGTTCATGGCTTGGGGTTCCGCTAAGGTCTTAATGTCCTGGGCGTGCTTTGATAGAGACGCGCACTATGGGCAAGGTTGAAAAATTGATATTTCCGGCTCTCCTTAGGGAAATGTCCGACCCGGTTTTCTGATGGGTCTATCCAATTTATGTATCGGCCATGTGTCATCAAAGATTAACCATTGGGTGAGAAAATGCCTGACTCTTCGCAACTCGTTATCGGCGCTGATCCGGCCGCGCAACCCATCGCTCAGGCCATGCGCCTGGCCAACCGCCACGGGCTGATCGCTGGCGCCACCGGCACCGGTAAAACCGTGACCTTGCAGCGTCTTGCCGAAGCATTCAGCGATGCCGGTGTGGCGGTGTTCGCCGCCGACATCAAGGGCGACCTCTGCGGGCTCGGCGCCGCTGGCAACCCGCAGGGCAAAGTGGCCGAGCGCATCGCCGGCATGCCCTGGCTCGGTCACACGCCGCAGGCTTATCCCGTCACGCTGTGGGACATCCACGGTGAATCCGGACATCCGCTGCGCACCACGCTGAGCGAAATGGGTCCGCTACTGATCGGCAGCCTGCTCGAGCTGACCGACAGTCAGCAGTCGGCGCTGTACGCGGCCTTCAAAGTGGCGGATCGCGAAGGGTTGTTGCTGCTGGATCTCAAGGATCTGAAAGCGCTGCTCAATCACCTCAAGGACAACCCGCAGTTGCTCGGCGAAGACGCGGCGCTGATGACCACCGGTTCCAGCCAGGCGCTGCTGCGCCGTTTGGCGACGCTGGAACAGCAGGGCGCCGAAGCCTTGTTCGGCGAGCCGGCGCTGCAACTTGAAGACATCCTGCAACCGGGCGCCGATGGCCGGGGACGCATCCATCTGCTCGACGCCAGCCGTCTGGTGCACGAGGCGCCGAAGGTTTACGCAACGTTCCTGCTGTGGCTGCTGGCCGAGTTGTTCGAGCAACTACCCGAGCGCGGCGATGCTGACAAGCCGCTGCTGGCGCTGTTCTTCGATGAGGCGCACTTGCTCTTCGGCGACACGCCCAAGGCCTTGCAGGAGCGGCTTGAGCAAGTGGTGCGTTTGATTCGTTCCAAGGGTGTTGGCGTGTATTTCGTCACCCAGTCGCCGGCGGATCTGCCGGATGACGTGCTGGCGCAGTTGGGCTTGCGCATTCAACACGGCCTGCGTGCGTTCACCGCCAAAGAGCAGAAATCCCTGCGTGCGGTCGCGGATGGCTTTCGGCCGAATCCGGCGTTCGACAGTCTGTCGGTGCTGACTGAGTTAGGTATTGGTGAGGCGCTGGTCGGCACGCTGACCGAGAAGGGCACGCCGGAAATGGTCCAGCGTGTGTTGGTGGCACCGCCGCAGTCGCGGATCGGCCCGCTGACCGAAACCGAGCGCACCGTGCTGATCGCCGGCTCACCGTTCAAGGGCCGTTATGACAAGCCGATCGACCGCGAGTCGGCCTATGAAATCCTGATGGGACGCAAAGGGCTGGCGCCCGAGGCTGAAACACCAGCGGGCAAAGCGGCGGCCGAAGAGCCGAGCCTGGCTGATCGCGCGGGAGAATTCCTCGGCACGGCGGCAGGGCAGGCGCTGAAGTCGGCAATGCGCCAGGCAGCCAATAATCTCGGCAAGCAGTTGGTGCGCGGGTTGATGGGCTCTTTATTGGGTGGCAGCAAGCGCCGCTGATCTCAGGCGAATCGAAGATCAAGACTGTGGGAGCGAGCCTGCTCGCGAAAGCGCTGTGTCATTCAACATCAATGTCGTCTGACACGGCCTCTTCGCGAGCAGGCTCGCTCCCACACGGAATGGTGTGCGCGGTCAGGTCTTGCTTTTGGCATGCGCCGCCAGCCGCTCCAGCGCCGCGCGCAATCCCGGATCGCTGATCCCGTCGGCCGTCGACTGAATCGTCTCTGCCGCACTGCTCGACAGATCCATGGTGTGCCCAACCGCCCGATGCTGCACGATCGGCGGGCGCACGCTGAATTTGATCCGCGTCAGGTTGGCGAACTCTTCGAACAGTTGCAGCTGCCGCTGCAGGCGTTTCTGCTGATAGCGCAGGCGCGTTGCCCAATGGCCGTCAGTGACCACCAGCGACAGCTCGCCTTCGCGCCACTTGGCCACCCGGCAATGCTCGCGGGCAGCCGGTTGCAACTGACTTTCGAGCAGGCGCTGCAAATGCTCCAGACGCTGGGCATGGCCGAGGATGGCTTTGAGCGGTTTGGCTTCGCGTAACAGAACGGCGGGTGCTCTGGCCGTGAGAGGGCGAAACGCCATGATCGAACACCTGAAGGAACAGAGGCGCCATGGTAGCAGAAAGCTGCGGAACCTCTGGGCCATTGCTTTTGTCCCTGATTTGCTCATTAAATCAACGCCTGACTTCTTTCCCCCGACGGGTTGAAGTTGAGCAAAACGCCCCTATTTTAAGTGAGCCCCGTCAAAGCGCAGTGCCAGCATCGTGGAACATCGCCACTTTCCTCACCACCGTTTCCGGGTAGAATGCTCGTTCGCATGCGGCCATGAGGGCTGCACGGGCGACTCACGGGGCCGCCCTCCATCCCTTTAGTGTGGAAGATCCTGCCGATATGTTTGCGCCTTTGTTAAAGAAACTTTTTGGAAG
>NZ_RCOA01000016.1:0-98299 GCF_004307585.1 Pseudomonas sp. Sample_20
ATGGTTTTGGGGCTGCTTCGCAACCCAGCGGGGATGAATCCCCTCGCCACAGTAAGTCCCGGCCATAAACAATCTGAATGAATCCCCTCACCACAGTAATATTCCAAGCGACTATTGGATCAGCCGCGCCAAGCCATCCAGCAAGCGCTGCAATGCGCCCTGATTGCGCCGCATCACCGCCAGCCCGGCCTCGGCCATGCGCTGCGCATCACGCGGCAGTTCGAACAAGCGCTGCACCTCGACTGCCAGGCCTTCGGCATCATCCACTTCGGCCAACGCCCCGGCTTCGCGCAGTTGCGCAGCGATGTCGAGGAAGTTGAACAGGTGTGGGCCGCTGAGTACCGGTTTCGCCAGCGCGGCGGGTTCGAGCAGGTTGTGCCCGCCATTCGGCACCAGACTGCCGCCGACAAATGCGCTGTCGGCCAGGGCATAGAGAAACAGCAACTCGCCCATGGTGTCGCCAAGCAGCACGCGCGTCTGCGCATCGACATTGGCCCCGGTCGAGCGACGTACCGTGGCGAAACCTTCGCGCTGGCACAGGTCGAACACCGAATTGAAGCGCTCCGGATGACGCGGCACCAGAATCAATAATGCATCCGGATGATTGGCCAACAGGCGACGATGGGCGTCGAGCACCACTTCGTCTTCGCCTTCGTGAGTGCTCGCGGCGATCCACAAGGGACGATCCTGTGCCTGCCACTGGCTACGCAGATCGGCTGCACGCTGCAACAGTTGCGGGTCGATAGTCAGGTCGAACTTGATCGAACCGGTGACGTCAACGGTTTCCGAACGCGCGCCGAGATCGCGGAAGCGCTGGGCCTCGGCTTCGGTCTGCACCGCCAACAGGCTCATCTCGGCAAGCATAGGCGCGGTGAGTTTGCTGAAACGGCCATAGCCTTTGGCGGAACGCTGCGACAACCGTCCATTGGCCAGCGCCACCGGAATTCCGCGCTTGGCACACTGATGAATGTGGTTTGGCCACAGCTCGGTTTCCATGATCACCGCAAGTTTCGGCTGCACGCGATCAAGAAAACGCGCCGCCGCACAAGGCAAGTCATACGGCAGATAGCAGTGTTGAATGCGCGATTCGTTGGCGAACAGTGCCTGAATCCGCTCCGAACCGGTCGGGGTCATGCAGGTCACGGTGATCGGCAGCGCCGGATAGCGTTCCAGCAGCGCGCGGATCATCGGCGCGGCGGCAATGCTTTCGCCCACCGATACCGCGTGCACCCAAATGCCGCCGGGCTGCAAGGTCGGCATGCCAAGAGTAAAGCGCTCGCCAATGCGCTTGGCATACGCCGGCGCCTTGCGCGCGCGCAGCCACAGCCGAATCGCCACCAATGGCAGCCCCAGGTAAAACAGCGCGGTGTAGAGAGTTCTATTCATGGCGGCGGAGTTTATCGGCTTTTGTCGCCGATCGCCCGCAAGTGCACGGCAAAACGTTCCGCCAGCCAGCGCGCGGCGGGGCCGAGCGGTTCGTCGCGGCGCCAGACCAGTTCCACCACCAGCGACGGCGGCGTCCATTCACTGTCGAGCTCAATCATTTGGCCCTGATACGCCGAGTACTGCACAACGTGGCGCGGCAACCACGCCCAGCCGAGATCGCGCACCAGCCATTCGGACATCACGTAAAAACTGTCGGCGCGCCACACCTGCGGGCTGGCCGGCTCGTTGCCGGGATAGACGCTGGTCTGCGTCGACATCAGCAATTGCCGGTGCTGCGCCAGTTGCTGGCAGGTCACGTAGGCCTGTTGCGCCAGCGGATGATTGACACCGCAGACCGTGACCATTTCCACTCGACCCAGTACGCGCCGCTCAAGGGCTTCGGGGATTTCATCGTGATAGAACAGCAGGCCGAGGTCGGCGCGACGGTCGACCAGTTTGCGCGCGACTTCGCCTTGGGCGGCGCTGGTCAGTTGCACTTCCAGGCTGGGAAACTGCTCGGCCAGTTCGCCGAAACTTTCCACCAGCGCTTGATACGGCATCGCCTCGTCCTGAGCCACCCGCAACTGCGCCTCCTGACCGCGCAGCATCGCCATGGCCCTGCCGTTGAGGCGCTCGCACTGGCGCAACACTTCGCGGGCCTCTTCCAGCAATGCCGCGCCCGCCTCGGTGAGCATCGGCTGCCGACCGCTGCTGCGTTCGAACAGGCTCACGCCCAAATCCTCTTCGAGCATCGCAACAGCACTGCTGATTGCCGATTGCGCCTTACGTTGTCGGCGCGCCACGGCGGAGAAAGACCGCAGTTCAGCGACATCGACAAATACCCGCAGCTGATCGAGATTCCATTGCATGCTTGCTACCAACCAATCTATAGAACAGATAGGTAATGACTTTACCCCATCTGAGCAATCCCTAAAATGTCGCCTCAGCAAGCAACGATTTATTTGAGGATCGAAACCATGAACGTCTACGTCTATCTGGCCATCGCCATCTGCGCCGAAGTGATCGCCACTGTTTCGATGAAAGCGGTCAAGGGCTTCAGCACGCCGCTGCCGCTGATTCTGGTGATTGTCGGCTACGGGATTGCATTCTGGATGCTGACGCTGGTGGTGCGCACCGTACCGGTGGGCGTTGCCTACGCGGTCTGGGCGGGGATGGGCATTGTCATGGTCAGCGTCGCCGCTCTGTTCATTTACGGGCAGAAGCTCGACGTACCGGCGATGCTGGGGATGGCGTTGATCGTGCTGGGGGTCGTCGTGATTCAGCTGTTTTCGAAAACTGCCGGGCATTAAAAAGCAGCAGCAAGCTTCAAGCGGCAAGCCGCAAGCATTGCTGATTTGCTGGTCCGGGTTGCAGCTTGCAGCTTGAAGCTTGAAACTTGCGGCTTCTTCAAGCTCCGAGGTCGCTGCATGCCATCCGTTATTTCCACCGACGTTCTGATTGTCGGCGCTGGTGTCGCCGGCCTCTGGCTGAATGCGCGCCTGCGCGGTCAGGGTTTTTCGACCGTGCTGGTGGAAAGCGCCAGCCTCGGTGGCGGGCAGAGCGTGAAGTCCCAGGGCATCATCCACGGCGGCGCCAAGTACGCGCTGCACGGTGCGCTGACTGGCGCCTCGGAAGCCATCGCCGACATGCCGCGCCGCTGGCGCCAGGCGCTGGCCGGCACGGGCGAGCTGGATCTGTCCGGCGTACGCCTGCTGTCCGAAGCGCATTACCTGTGGTCGCCGGGCACACTGGCCGGCAACCTGACCAGTTTCTTCGCCAGCAAAGCCGTGCGTGGCCGGGTCGATCAGGTCAAGGGTGACGAGCTGCCGCTGGCCCTGCAAGACAAGCGTTTCAAGGGCAAGGTCTATCGCCTCGCCGAACTGGTGGTGGATGTCCCGAGCCTGATCCAGCGTCTGGCCGAGCTGGCCGGTGACGGTCTGCTCGCCGGGCAGGTCATCGAACCGCTGCTGGAAGCCGGCGTGCTGGTCGGCCTGAAAGTCGACGGCCGTGAGATCCGCGCCCAGCGCATCGTCCTCAGTGCTGGCGCCGGCACTGCCGAACTGCTCGAAGCCCTGGGCCTGAGCCGTCCGGCCATGCAGCGCCGCCCCCTGCACATGATCCTCGCCAAAGGTCCCGGCTTGAAACCGTTGTACGCGCACTGCCTGGGCGGCGGCACCAAGCCGCGCATCACGGTGACCACGCACCCGGCCGCTGACGGCCAGTGGGTCTGGTACATGGGCGGCGACATTGCCGAAAGCGAAGGCGTGGCCCGCGAACCGGCGGAACAGATCGCCACCGCGCAAAAGGAAATCGCCCAGTTGCTGCCGTGGATCGACCTCAGCACCACGCGATGGGCGACCCTGCGCGTCGATCGCGCCGAGCCGCTGCAAACCGGCCTGACCCGCCCGGACAACGCGTTCCTCGCCGAGGAAGGTCGCTTGCTCGTCGGCTGGCCGACCAAACTGGCACTGGCGCCAGACTTCGCCGACCGCGTTATCGCTTCGTTGCAACGCGACGGCATCCAGGCGCAGGCGACTGATCCGCTGCCGCCGCTGCCGAAACCACCGCTCGGTGTACCCGCGTGGGAGCAACTGCTGCCATGACCATCGCCACTCTGCACGAACTGCATCGCCCGCTGGGCAGCACCGGCCTGTCGGTGTCGCCGCTGGGTCTGGGCACAGTCAAACTCGGCCGCGATCAAGGGGTGAAATACCCCAACGGCTTTCAGATTCCCGGCGACGACGAGGCGCGCATGCTGCTGCGCCAGGCGCGGGATCTGGGCATCAACCTGATCGACACCGCGCCGGCCTATGGTCGCAGCGAAGAACGCCTCGGCCCGCTGCTGCGCGGCCAGCGACGGGATTGGGTGATTGTCAGCAAGGTCGGCGAAGAGTTTGCAGATGGCGTGTCGCGCCACGACTTCAGCGCTGCGCACACGCGAATGTCGGTCGAGCGCAGCCTGCAACGTCTGGAAACGGATTTTATCGATCTGGTCCTCGTGCACTCGGACGGCAATGACATGGCCATCCTCGAGCACGAAGAGGTCTACGCCACCCTCGCCGCACTGAAGGCCGAGGGCAAGATTCGCGGCTTCGGGTTTTCCGGGAAAACCGTCGAAGGTGGGCTGAAAGCGCTGGAGCAAGGCGACTGTGCGATGGTCACCTACAATCTGAACGAACAAAACGAAAAGGCGGTCATTGACTATGCTGCTGCCCACGGCAAAGCCATTCTGGTGAAAAAAGCCTTGGCCAGCGGTCATGTCTGTCTGAGTCCGGGAGTCGATCCGGTGCGCGCCAGCTTCGAGTTGCTGTTCACTCAGCCTGGTGTTGCCAGTGCTATTGTCGGCACGATCAATCCGCTGCACCTCGCCCATAACGTTGCGACCGTTGCCCAGGTCCTGCGTAGTCACTGACGCCGCCCCGCGGCCTTAAGCCAGGAGCCGATATGCCGCGCACGCTCATCCGCAAGAACCCGAGCAACTTCAAGACGCTGCCACTGTTCGTCGAAGCCACGCCCGAAGGCCTGAGCTATCAGAGCGTCGGCATGCCGCTGAACTTCGCCCAGACCCTGCAACGGCGCAAACCGGTCAGCGTCGCCGACAGCGAGCGCTTCGCCCTGGAACTGGCCAACCTCGGCGTGTCCGTGCGCCTGACCTTGCATTGGCAGAATCGCGATTACTGGGTGCTGGTGCGCCAGCGTCGCCAGGATCGCGGCGACGTGGTACTGAAGCTGATTTCCGGCTACGTACCGGCCCATGAGCTGAACATTCCGCTGCACACGGCGATTCAGGAAATTGCCGAAGAGTGCCTGCTGGAAACCCCGGAAGGCTGGCTCGGCGGGCGTTTCAATGACACCTGGCTGCCCGCGCCCTACTCCGCCGCGCTGCATTACCGCGAAGCGCTGCCGTTTCGCCTGACACCGCTGTCCGGTTCGGCACGGCCGGTGCGCTGCGCCAACCTGCAATTGCTGGAGCGGCCAAGGGCGTACGTGCATCTGCCGACGGCGTCCCTGCAATTGATCTATGACTTGCGCCTGGATGTGCCCAAGGAGGCGAAGTCCTTGAGCCTGTTTCATGTCGATGAACGCTTGGAGGGTGATCAATTGGTGGCGCGGCTCGATCGCAAACGGCCTGACCTGTATTTGATGCCATTGCACGACGGTCAGCCGCTGCCCGAGTTGTACACCCTGAAAAAGGATCAACTGTATCCGGCCAGTACCCGCGGTCTGTATCTGGCTGAAAGCTTTGCCCGCCAGGATGGCTGGCTGGTGCGCGATGAGCGGATTCGCTGGAAGGACTGGTTGCGCCAACAGGGCCTGACGCCAGCGGAGAAGGCCACTGGACTGGCCCGCCTGCGCGGCAAGGCCAGGCAGCTGCTGAAGAAAATCGTACCGCGCAAGAAAGTGAATTCCTGAAAGCAAAAGATCGCAGCCTTCGACGACTCCTGCATTGGAATGTATTTCCCTGTAGGAGTTGCCGCAGGCTGCGATCTCTTGAGCTTATTGGCCGCGGATCTTTTCCACGATTGCTGTCGTCGAGCTGTTCTCCACCAGCCCCAGCACTTTCACCGTGCCGCCATAGGCGGTGACGATATCGGCGCCGACTACCTGATCGATGCCGTAATCGCCACCCTTGACCAACACATCCGGTTTGACCTCGCGCAGCAGGTTTTCCGGCGTGCCTTCAGAAAAGCTGATCACCCAGTCCACCGCGCCGAGACCGGCGAGTACCGCCATGCGTCGGTCAACGCTGTTGATCGGCCGGCCCGGGCCTTTCAGGCGGCTGACCGAGGCGTCATCGTTGACCGCCACGATCAGACGGTCGCCCTGAGCGCGGGCCTGTTCCAGATAGGTCACGTGGCCGGCATGCAGGATATCGAAGCAGCCATTGGTGAAGACAATCCGCTCGTTGTGCGCACGGGCATCGTCAACCGCCAGCAGCAGTTGCTCAAGACCCAGCACACCTCGCTCCGAACCTTCTTCGCGCTGAATGGCGCGGCGCAGTTCCGGGGCGCTGATCGCTGCGGTACCCAACTTGCCGACGACGATGCCTGCTGCCAGATTGGCCAGCGCCACGGCGTGCGGCAGTTCTTCGCCTGCGGCAATGGCTGCGGCCAGGGTCGAAATCACCGTATCGCCGGCACCGGTCACGTCGAACACTTCGCGGGCGCGGGCCGGCAGATGCAACGCCGGATGATCCGGACGCAGCAAGGTCATGCCGTGTTCACCACGGGTCACCAGCAGCGCGCCGAGGTCGAGCTCCTGCATCAGGACGGCGCCCTTGCTCACCAGTTCGTGCTCATCGGCGCAACCACCGACGATGGTTTCGAACTCGCTGAGATTCGGTGTGATCAGGCTGGCACCGCGGTAGATCGAAAAGTCCTTGCCCTTGGGATCGGCCAGCACCGGAATGCCTTTGGCACGGGCGGCCTGGATCAGCGTCTGATGATTCTTCAGCGCACCTTTGCCGTAATCCGACAGCACCAGCACCTTGATGCCTTCCAGCAGTTCGTCGACTTGCGCGGCCAGTGCCAGCGCATCTGTGGCAAACACCTCTTCGAAATCGATACGCAGCAGTTGCTGATGCCGGCTCATGACCCGCAGCTTGACGATGGTCGGTTGATGGGCGATGCGCTGGAACAAGGCGCGCACGCCGGCGCCCTTGAGACTGTTGCTCAGGCTGTCGGCGGCTTCGTCATCGCCGGTCACGCCCACCAGTGATGCCGGTGCACCCAGCGCGGCAATGTTCAGCGCCACGTTGGCGGCACCGCCCGGGCGATCTTCGATCTGCTCGACCTTGACCACCGGCACCGGCGCTTCAGGGGAAATCCGTGAGGTTCCGCCATGCCAGTAACGGTCGAGCATGACATCGCCGACCACCAAGACAGGGGCTTGATCGAATCGCGGCATCGACAATTTCATGGAGCAACCCACATACAAAATGAACAGGGGCGCGATATTAACAGGATCGCGCGCACCGGGAATACACGAGGGTGAGGCTGGCTCACCCTGGTCCGCAGATCAGGCAATGTCTTCGGCCGGAGCATCCAGCCCCATCGCATGCAGCCGCGCGTAATAGCCATTGTGAGCAAGCAATTGGGCATGAGTGCCGCGTTCGACGATCTCGCCCTGATCCATGACGAGGATCAGATCGGCCTTCTCGATGGTCGACAAACGGTGGGCAATCACCAGCGTGGTGCGGCCTTTCATGACATGGTCGAGTGCTGCCTGAATGTGCCGCTCGGACTCGGTATCAAGGGCCGAAGTCGCCTCGTCGAGGATCAGCAGCGGGGCGTTTTTCAGCAAGGCCCGGGCAATCGCCAGACGCTGACGCTGTCCGCCAGACAACAACACACCGTTCTCGCCCACCTGGGTATCCAGGCCCTGAGGCATTTGCGCGATGAAGTCCATGGCAAATGCATCCCTGGCGGCTTTCTCGATATCTTCGCGAGGCGCGCCTGCCAGATCGCCGTAAGCGATGTTGTTGGCGATGGTGTCGTTGAACAGCGTCACGTGCTGGGTCACTTGCGCTACATGGCGGCGCAGATTGCGCAGGCGATAATCTTCGATCTCGACATCATCGAGCAGAATTTCGCCGGTCTCGTGGTGATAGAAGCGCGGAATGAGACTGGCCAGCGTCGACTTGCCGCTGCCGGAACGCCCGACCAGTGCGATCATCTGACCTGGTGACGCGGTGAAGCTGATGTTTTTCAGCACTTCCCGTTCGGTGCCCGGGTAAGTGAAGCTGAGGTTGTTCACCGCCAGGTGGCCACTGACCCGATCACGCTCGATCGTGCCGGTATCGATTTCCGGTTCAACGTCGAGTTGCTCGAAAATGCTTTCAGCACCGGCCACGCCTTTCTGAATGGTCGAGCTGACTTCGGACAATTGCCGGATCGGCTTCGGCAGCAAACCTGCTGCCGTGATGTACGCGACCAGATCACCGGCCGTTGCATCACCGCGCAGGAACAACACCAGGAACATCAGCACGGCCATGGCGGTGTAGATCACCAGCTGCAGCATCGGCGTATACACCGCGCCGGTCTTGGTCATGCGCAACTGTTTGTCGGTGTTGCTCTGACTGGCCGCCGCAAAACGCTGCTGCTCATAAGCCTCGCCACCAAAACTGCGCACGACCCGATAGCCTTGAATGGTTTCGGAGGCGACATGGGTGACATCGCCCATTGCCACTTGAATCTTCTTGCTCTGCTTGCGGAATTTCTTGCTGGTGTTGCCGACCATGAACGCGATCACAGGCAGGATCGCCAGCATCACCAAGGTCAGCTTCCAGTTCATCCAGAGCAGATAGGCGAACAGGAAAACCACGGTCAGGCCTTCGCGGATCACCACTTTGATGGCATCGGTGGCGGCGCCGGTGACCATGGTCACGTTGAAGGTGATGCGCGAGATCAGATGACCCGAGTTGTGGGTATCGAAATAGCGGTTGGGCAGTACCAACAGTTTGTTGAACAATTCGATACGCAGGTCATGCACCAGCCCCAACGAAACCCTCGCCAGGTAATAGTTGCCGAGAAACGAGCCAAGGCCCTGCCACGCTGCGATCAAAATGATCAGCAACGGCACAGCCATCAACAGCTGCACGTCGCGCAGATAAGGCACATTGGGGAAGAGCACCGCTTCGGGATTGCTCAGGCCATCGACAAAATACTTGAGAATCCCGGCCAGCATCGGTTGCGTGGAAGCAAAGATCACGAAGCCCACGATACTCAGCAGGAAAAGACCGATATAGGGTTTTACGTACCCCAACAGCCGAAAGTAGATTTTCAGGCTGGATTCCTGTTCCGCTTTGGGCGGTGCGTCAGTCATCGTAGAGCTCACTGGTTAAGAAGAACGCGAAATTTTATCACAAGCGCCGCCATTGGCCCGCGCCCATACCAAAACGCTGGCAAGCCCCAACGGCAGCCAGCTGATGAACCACTCGGCGCGCGGGGTGCCGGTGAGGCTGGCAGCGTCGAACTGCATCGCCAGTGTCGAGAATAGCCAGATACCGATGATCCCCCGGGCATACAGCGTTTCCCGAACTTTCCACGCCTGGAAAATCACGCCGAACCAGACGGCAGACCATAACAGCAGTCCCGGCAGACCCAGCACGATCGCGACATGGGTGAACAGGTTGTGGGCGTGATCGAAGGTCATTCCAGACCAGAGCACCCGATAGTCCCCACCCAGACCCAGCCCGCCCCAGGGGTGCTTGGCGATCATATCCAGAGAAGCCATCAGAATCTGCGGACGATACGAGACCCCGCGCGCCAGCACCAACGGCTCGAACAGCCACAGCGCCGCAATCGCCACCACCAGTGCCACGGCTGCGACGATTCGGCTGTGCCGGTCACGGCACCAGATCGGCATGGCCAGGATGGTCAGAAACAGCGCCAACGCCGCACCGCGGCTCTGACTCATCAGGACAAAAACAACCAGCACCGTCAACGCCAGTGCCCAGATCCCTTGCCGCATCAAATCACGCGGCGCCCACAGGGCCAGCCACACGGCCGCGAGGCCGATGACATAGCCGCCGAGGATCGGATGCGCCAGTTCACCCAGACCTTCCACCCGCGCAGACCAGGCGTTGCCGTCAATGACGTAGAACCTGACAATCGCCACCAGCGCCGTCACCGCCAATCCCAGCCCGCCCCACTGCATCAGGCGAATCAACCGCTCGGGGCGTCCGCTGGCAAACACCGGAAAAAACAGCAGGAACACCACGATGTACAACAGACGCTTGGCCTCGCGACCCGTTTCCGGTGCGTTTGTCCATGCCAGACTGATCAGCGACCAGACCAGCAATCCGAGCAACGGCAGGTAGATCCAGCGTTGCTCGTAAAGCACTTCCCTGACGCGGTGCCGCGCAGGCCAGCCCAGCACTAGCGCCGGCAACCAGACGAGAGCAACCAGCCCCTGCTGGTAAACCTTGTTGGTGGGCGCTACGGCAATGGCCAGTAAAAACCACAAGAGCCCCGTCGCCATCCATAGTTGCGCCCAGCGTGTTTCCTGCATCAATCTGCTCCTGACAAGGGTTCGCCCATGCGACGCGGCATGGTTAAAATCGAAACTTTTCGGCATCATTGCCCGCTACAACACCCCGCACTTTCGACAAGGCTTCCTACGATGCGATGCTCCCGGCTCTCCCAAGCCGCTCTAGACCAAATGATCGACGCTGCCAAAGTGCTGGAAGCGGACAGCTACGGGCCGAAAGTCTACCTGCTGCAAGATGGAAAAATTCTCAAACTGTTCCGTCGCAAGCGGTTTTTTTCATCCGCTCTGCTGCGCCCCTATTCGAAGCGGTTCATCGACAATGCCGTCGAGCTGCAAAAACTCGGCGTACCGACCTTGCAGATCCTGCAGTTCTTTCGCCTTGAAAAACCAGGCATGACCGCCGTGCTGTATGAGCCTCTGCCAGGGCAGACGCTGCGTCAGATCGCCAGCAAACAAGGGTTCGAGTGGAAGCAGGCGTTGCCGGACCTCGCCGCCCTGATACGCAGCTTGCACCGCTCGGGCATCTATTTCCGCTCCCTGCATCTTGGCAACATCGTGGTCACGCCAGACAACCGCATGGGCCTGATCGATGTTGCCGACATGCGCTTTACCCGCGGACCGTTGCCTAAGCGCTTGATCAAACGCAACCTGCAACATTTCGCCCGCTATATTGCGCGAGAAAAGCTGAACGACAGCTTTCCGATGCAGGCACTTGAGCGCGCGGTCTTGTCGTCATGAAAACAATGCGCGGGCAGCCTGGCTGAAGCTCGACCAGGCCTCGTCCGGTGCAAGCATCCGGTACTGCTCGGCATTGATCGCTTGAGATGAAGCACTGAAGGCGCGGTCGATGGCCTCGGCCCAGGCTTTTGTGTCATTGACCGGGGCATACCAGCCGGCGCTGCCCAGCTGTTCGCTGAACACCTCCAGATCGCTGCACAGCACCGGTACGCCGGCCATCACCGCTTCCTGCATGACCAGACCCAGGCCCTCCTCCAGGGAAGGGATGGCCACCCAGTCGAACGCACGATAAAGCTGAGCTGCTTCGTTCAGATGGCCGGTCAGCAAGACCTTCTCGTGCAAGCCAAGCGCGTCGATGCGCTGCTCCAGCGCCGCGCGTTTGGAGCCTTCGCCAACAATGACCAGGCGCAAGTCCGGGCGGGTGTCGAGTGCTGCGGCAAAGGCATCCAGCAGATAGCCGAAACCTTTTTCCGAGACCAGCCGCCCTACGGCGCCCAATACTGGCGCATCGCCTTGCGGCAAACCCAGCCGTGTCCGGGCTTGCTCGCGGGTGAGCAGGTCAGCGCGAAACGCCTCAGGATCGAACGCACTTCGCAGCGCGGTGACAGGCATCTGCAGATCGCGGGCCAGTGAATCGGCAAGGGTGCTGGAAACGGCAACCAATGTCAGCCGGGACGCAGGAATTGCCTGAAAGAGTGCCTGGTCGCCGGCATTCAAACGCGCCGAACCGTGGAAGATCACTACCGCGCGGATATGCGGCAGTTTCTTGAGGACCGGTAACAACGTGCGTGCGACACCCATGCCGTCCAGCAGCAGCAATCGAGCGTCACTGTCCACGAGCGCCTGGCGAAACCTCGCCCGCATCACGGGTTTGGCCAAACGCCAGAAATGCCGGCCCTTCAGGCGGGCTGACGATAACTGCCACTCCCGGACCTCACCGACATCCACGCCGCACTCGGCTCCCTGCCCCTGGAGGAGCCAGGTTTTGACCACCGCCGACGGCGCAGCCTGAGAGAGTATCTGCTGATGCACTTTATGGATTGATGCGAACGGAGCGCCACCGGCCCACATGATATTGAGAATATTCATAGGGCAGAAAGCCGTTGCACGGATTTGCGGGGACAAGCTGCGCGGTACTCGAACTCAGTTGATGAACCAGCCAATGCAGACTCCCAGCAACAGAAACAAGGCAAATTTGATCTGTTCGCGGCGATTGCGGCGCGCTTTGCGTTCACGCTCGACATCCGTTTGCACATGCAGACCGAAACCGGTGTGCATGACCGCGTCTGCCTCGAGTATCAAGGCGTCCCTGTTCAGTTGTGAGTAGCGCTGTGACAAGGCCTTCTCGCCACCATGGCCGGCGAAAGGCGCACACAACCGATAGTCCTCGAGTCGACGCAACCCAGGGTTCAGCGAGAACCCCTGCCACTCCGGCTTGTCGGAAATCAGCGGATAACACGCAACGCCATCGACAATCTCGCGCGCGCCCAAATGGATGTAAGGACTGTGAACCCGCAGATCGTGATTATAGCTGCGCAACCAGATCTGCAGAATTTCCGGCCGGGCCTGCAGAACGGTCATCGAGTCTTCCACGAACCCTGGACGGTAGAACTCCCAGTCGTCTTCGCAATGAAAGATATAGGGTGTGCTGACCTGCCCGTAGGCCAGGTCGATCGATGCCAACTGGCCCAGCTTCGGACGATTGACGAAGATCGTGCAATGCTCTTTCCAGTGGGCAGGCAGAATCCCGGCAACGCCTTCGTCGCCGGCATCTTCGGTGATGAACACTTCACGAATGGGTGCCGTGTTGTACCGGTCGAAGCTATCGAGAGTGGCCTTGAGCAGATCGAGTCGACCGCAGCTGGTAACCACCAATGTAATCTGGCTTTCTTTGGAAAATTGCACCGAAATCTCGTTAATCAGAAGTCGCCAGCAATATCACTGGCTATATGACACTTGTCAAATGCCCACTTTCAGGCGGATTTTTTCCAGCAGACTCAGCGGCGCCCGCTCACGCAGCGGTGGCTCAAGCTCTTCAACGATGCGCTGACCGATCCGCGCGAAGCTGAACTGCTCCACCGCCAGTTCGCGACCGTTGTCAGCGATGCGTTGCGCCAGTTGCGGATCCTCGCGCAGCGTGGCCAGCTTTTCCTGCAACTGCGCGATCGTCTGATAGAACACCACGTTGTGCATGTCCTGCAAACCCAGCGCCGCAGCTTCGGCGGCGCCTTGATCATAGGCGAGCAGGACGCAGCCGCAAGCCATGGCTTCGAAGTTCTTGATCATGAACTCGCCCATGCCCACGTCCGCGCTGACAAAAAAGCGGATACGGTTGAGCGTTTCCAGGTATTCAGCCCCGGACTTGGTCCGCGTCACCAGCAGCGGCTCGACCTGGCCCAATTCATCCAGCAGTGCCTTGCGGCCGCTGTAGGCCACACTGTTGGTACTGCCGACGAAGGCAAGTTCGATATCCCTCTCGCGCCTCTGGTCCTGCAATTGCGTCTGATCGTAGCCCTTGGGCACGAACACGGCGTCGAAGCCCTCCGAGCGCAGGCGCTCGGCCACCACGAAACCGGAACTGATCACGCGTGCCCACGGCAACCGCCGATAGTGCGCACTGAACTTGCCGGTGTACTTGCAGGGGATGTAATTCTGATAGGCGTCGTGCTCCAGAATCACCAGATTGGGGATGGTGCGAATAAATCCGACCTGCCGGATCTCCTGCTTGAAGCGCAAGAAAAACACGATGCGGTCATAGCGGGAAACGTCGACTTCGCGGCGAAAGTATCGACGCAGATTGCGCTGCTCGTCACCGCTCAACCAGCGCAGATCGCACTCACAATGGGCGGCGACACCCTCGTACAACCGATCGAGAATGGCCCGTTGATCTTTCTGCACCAGAAATAGAACTTTCATTGTCTTCCTTGCCGCAACAGCAACCCGAGCAAACCTGAACATGCCCGCCCGCAAGAAAGTCTTGCGCGGGCGCCTGTGTCGTTACAAACGCCAGAACAGTTCATGTCGCCGAACCGCCTTGCGGAAAAATTCGTTTTCGCCATAAGGCGAACCGGAGCGCCCAGCCAGCAATCGCTGCAGGCTGCGACGCAAGCGACGCTTGAACGGCGCAGGCGGCTGCAAGTCATGCATCATGCCCAGGGCCATGGCTTTGTCACGCTGCTGCTCTGCGGACAACGCCAGGCATACAGGCTGCACCGGCACGCCAGCATCAAAGGCTGGCGGCAGAGCCACGCCTTCACCACTATTACCCATCGGCCACCGGTCGTTATCGTGCAGGTGGTTGGCATAACCGAGCAGCGTCGGCTGCCAGTCCAGACCTTTCAACACTTCAAGCACAGCCTGCTGCGCGCAGATGTGGTCAGGATGCGGGTCGAGCGCCGGATGCGGCAGCACGATGACGTCCGGACGAGCGCGCAGCATCGTTTCGCGCAGATCGGCCAGCAGATTGTTCCAGGTCGGCGCGCCATCGGCGTCCCCCGGGAGCACAAATGGATTGAATTGACGGAACAGGCGGGTATCGCTCAAGTCCGCTTCGCGCGAGCCCACCGGTTGATTCGGGTTGTCACGCATCGCGGCCAGTTGCAGGCAGAAATAGCCCAACTGCACGCAGCGTTCCTGGGGGACACCGGCCCATTGCGGCACGGTGAGGCTGTCCCAGGCGCGCAAACGGCCCTTCAGCCGCGCGGCGTCGACCTTGCTCATGCCCATCTGCTGATAGTGTTCGGCCTCGATTTCACCAGCAGTCAGGGTAACGATCCAGGCTTCATCGGCCTGACTGTACAAGCCGAACGCCGCCAGTTCCGCATCATCCGCGTGAGGGGCGATGACCATGACCCGCTGACGACGGTAATCGGCGTGTTCCAGCGCCCACAGCACCGGCTCGCCCGACACTCGACAGAAACGGCCACGCAGACGCAACACTCCTTCGGACAACGCTTGCGCCTGACCGCTGAGGTTCAGATAGCGCAGGCCGCCGACACCGCGTTCAAAAGTCTGCACGTCAGGATTGGCGCCGCCCGACAACGCGACACAAGGATCGAGAAAGCGCCCCAGCCAGGTGCTTTTGACCCGCACCGCCAGGATCAGCGTAGCGTCATCGGCCAGCATCACACCTTCATCCAGACGCAACTGCTCGCCGTGCAGATGAACCTTCGGCTGCGGCGTATAGGGCGGGAAGCTGTACTGATAATCGTCGCTCGGGGCGTAGAACAGATGATCGGCAAACCACGCTTCATGGGCGATCCAGCCGCCGATCAGCAACACCGGCGCCAGCCACCAGGCGACCAGCACGCTTAGCGCGATGATTGCGGCCAGCGCGACCAACATAGCCACGCGCTTGTTGCGTCGATGGCGCTTGAGCAATTGCTGTTTGCGGCTCATGGTCTGGCTCATACGGTGAACACCGGCACAGGGTTGCACCAGCGGTCCTTGTACTCACGGTCAGCGCGCCCGAATGAAAAACGCAGCGGCTTGCCGAGTGCCCGTGCGTGTTCCCAAGCGCTTTGCGTATTGAGAAAGCTCAGCACGCTGCCGGGGCTGAACTCGCGGGTTTCGGGATCCACGCCGCCATTCACATATTCGACACTGATCCATTCCGGCGCCTCGACGCGGTAGACCAGTTGAATCGCAATCGGCGCATCGTTGAGGAAAATGACCGAGCCGATCAACAGCTCGCGCAGCAACTCGATGACCTCGGCCATGCGCGCCGCGCCGGTGGCCGGAAAACCCCAGCGGCGCTGGAACAGATCGCAATACATCGCGGCCAGCTCGACGCTGGAGAACTCGCTGACCGCTCGCACCACACCGCCCGCTTCTTCCAGCAGGCGCAATTCGCGACGCTGGTTATAGCGGAATTTTTTCGACAATTCTTCCGGCGTGCGGGCCATAGCCAGCTGTTCTGCCTGCAACTTCAGGCCACTGAAACGGCTTTCGTTGAGCGCCGACAAATAGCGCGCCCGATGACGCAGCGGTGCCTGAGCATCGACGGCGGCAGGCAGAATCAGCTCGGCATTGCCGAGGTCGAACAGGCCTTTCTTGCCGTTGCGTTTGAGCACGTCCTTGGACAGAGCCAGGTCGCGCCCCCAGGTAGCGATGGCGGCTTTAACCTCGCCCTGCGGCTGCCAGGCCAGATAACGCACCGGGATCCCGGCCAGGTCCGCCAGGCGCTCGATGACCAGCGGATGCGTCGCGACACTGCCGCCATAACGTTGCCAGGCAGTGGCGTAGGTCGAGGCGTCAACGGGCGACCAGCCACGTTCGCGCCAGCCTTGAAATCGGTTGAGCATCAGCCCCTCGTTGCCAGATCGGTAACTGGCGGCAGGCGCCAGAAGGTCTCGCGCACTGCACGGTCGGAGAAATGCTCATGCAGTCGCTCGAGCATCATCTGTGCACATTGACGACGCTGCGGCTCATCCATCGCGGCCAGGTGTTGCAGCCCTTGAGCCAGATGTTCGGCATCGCCGAGTGGAAACAGAATGCCCACCCCCTCCACCACTTCCTTCGCCCCGCCGCACGCGGTGGCCAGCAACGGTAAGCCGGCGGCCATGGCCTCCAGCAGCACCATGCCGAACGGCTCGTGATCGGAGCTCAGGGCAAATACATCGAAGGCGCGAAAGTAGTTGCGCGCATCAGGCACCTGACCGAGAAACAGCACTCGATCGGCAATCCCCAGCTCGCGCGCCAGCGCCTTGAGATCCTGCTCCAGACGACCGCTGCCGAGAATGGCCAGCTGACTGTTGTCCGGCAGGCCTGGCAGCGCCTGGGCAAACCCGCGCAGCAACGTGGCCTGATCCTTGTCCGGGTGCAGGCGGCCGACGTTGCCGACGATCCAGGCATGCGGCGACAGCCCGAGGATCTGCCGCGCTTCTTCGGAAGGTACCTGACGGGCTTGCAGTGCAGGCACATCGATGCGGTTGTACAACGTCTGGATTCGGCTTGCCGGCCATTTCGGCAGGCAGCGCCGCATGTCGTCGCGCACCGCATCCGACACTCCGAGCAGGCACAGGCGCTTGCGGAAAATATGTGCGAAGAGCTTGCGCGTGCCACGCTGGTAATCGCCGAATGCGTGGTGCACACCAATCACTGGCAGCGATGTGCCGAGCAAGGCGATATAGATCGGCTTGAAGCGATGGGCGATGCAAAGACTGAAATTGCGTGAGGCGACGATCTTGCGCAGATCGCCGATAGCCCCCAGTTTCAGGCCCCGAATGGCCTTGGAACTGTACTCCATGAACAACACTTCATCGGAAGCGCACGCTGCGGCCACCTCGCTATCGGCGGCCCCGGTGAGAAACACCGTGGTCACCCGATAGCCGGTGCCGGCGAACAGGCTGGCGTACTGCCGTGCGCAGTCCAGGAACGGCCCGTCATAGCCGTGACAGAACTGCAGCACATGGCGTTCAGCCGAGCGAGTCATAAGCGTTCGCGCCCTCTTTGACCACCAGAATGTCTTCCATGATCAGATATTGCAGGTCAGAGCCGAAAAACATGTTCAGCGCGTCGGTCGGCGAGCAGATCATCGGCTCGCCACGACGGTTGAGCGAAGTGTTCAGCGACACGCCGTTACCGGTGAGGTTTTCCAGCGCCTTCATCATGTCGTAGTAGCGCGGGTTGTATTCGCGCTTGAGCACTTGGGCCCGGGAAGTACCGTCTTCATGGACAACTTCCGGCACGCGGGTTTTCCATTCTTCGGCGACTTCGAAGGTGAAAGTCATGAATGGTGCCGGGTGGTCGATCTTGATCATCTGCGGCGCGACGGTGTCGAGCATCGACGGGCAGAAAGGCCTCCAGCGCTCGCGGAACTTGATCTGATGGTTGATGCGGTCGGCGACACCGGCCACGCTCGGGCAACCGATGATCGAACGACCACCCAACGCGCGCGGACCGAACTCCATGCGGCCTTGGAACCAGGCTACCGGGTTGCCATCGACCATGATTTTGGCGATCTGCTCGGGCATGTTGTCGAGCTTGCGCCAGGCCGGCTTGTTCTCGTGACGGGCGCAGGCGGCGATAACGTCTTCGTTGCTGTAGGACGGGCCGAGGTAGACGTGCTCCATCTTCTCGACCGGTACGCCACGGGCGTGCGACACGTAAGCGGCAGCGCCGACTGCGGTGCCGGCATCGCCGGACGCAGGCTGTACGAACAGCTCTTTGATGTCGTCGCGGGCAATGATTTTCTGGTTCAGCTTGACGTTCAACGCACAGCCACCGGCGAAAGCCAGTTTGCCGGTTTCCTTGAGCACGTCGCCCAGGTAGTAGTCGATCATCTGCAACGCCAGCTTCTCGAACAGCGCTTGCATGCTCGCGGCGTAGTGGATGTAAGGCTCATCAGCGATGTCGCCTTCGCGCTTCGGACCCAGCCACTCGATCAGCTTCGGCGAGAAGTAGAAACCCTTGCCCTTCTCTTTATAGCGACGCAGGCCGATCACGTTGGCGTAGTCGGTGTTGATCACCAGCTCGCCATTTTCGAACGAGGCCAGACGCGAGAAATCGTACTTGCTGGCATCGCCATATGGCGCCATGCCCATGACCTTGAACTCGCCGTCGAGCATCTCGAAACCGAGGAATTCAGTGATCGCACCGTACAGACCACCGAGGGAATCCGGGTCGAAGAATTCCTTGATCTTGTGGATCTTGCCGTTTTCGCCGTAACCGAAGAAGGTCGTGGCGTATTCGCCTTTACCGTCGATGCCGAGGATTGCGGTTTTTTCCTTGAAACCGGAGCAGTGATAAGCACTGGAGGCGTGTGCCAGGTGATGCTCGACCGGCTCGATCTTGATTTTCTTCGGATCGAAGCCCAGTTGCTCGAGGCACCAGACGATCTTGTTGCGATAGCGCTTGTAGCGACGGTTGCCCATCAGGATCGCATCGAGAGCACGATCCGGGGCGTACCAGTAGCGCTTGGCGTAGTGCCAGCGGGCCTTGCCGAACAGGCTGATCGGAGCGAAAGGAATCGCCACCACATCAACGTCGGAAGGTTTGATGCCGGCTTGCTCGAGGCAGAATTTCGCCGATTCGTAGGGCATGCGGTTCTTTGCATGTTTATCGCGTACGAAGCGCTCTTCCTCAGCCGCCGCGACCAGCTTGCCGTCGATGTACAAGGCTGCGGAGGGATCATGGCTAAGGGCGCCGGACAGGCCAAGAATCGTCAATGCCACAGGGGTCTAGCCTCTTTAGTCTGCATGCAGGCGCGATGCGCCTTGAAAATTGATGTGCCCTCGCACAGGGCGAGTGGCAGCTAAAGGGCGGGATTATAGCGTAAACATGACGGGAATTACCTTGTGCGAATTGCCACCTGCACGATTGGTCCGAATCAACAGGTTCAACGACTCAATAGCCGTCTTTGCGCCAGTAAATACTCAGATTTGAATCGGTAATCTGCCGATATACCGTGTAAGGCAGCGAAAGCGTATCGAACACGGCGGACAGCGGAAGATCGAACAAAACAAACGGCGCCAGCATACCCGTAGGATCGGGCGGCGCATTCAAAGTGCAAAAATCGAAGGCCAGACCACTGTAGATGCGCGGAATCGATTGGCAATAGGTCTTCTTTTTGCGCAGGTCACGGGCAGCATCGGCGTCGCCCTGTAAAACGGTCGAGACACTGCCACAGCCTGAGAGCACCACAGAAATTACGCCCAGCATCAGAATTTTTTTCATGCTCAAGATTCGCCCTCCGAGATCGTCAGGCAAATTAGCATCGAGCCCGAGCAGGGCACAGTTCATGGCTTCTGGAGAAGTTGTAGGACAGATCGCTGTATTTTGTCCGTTACTGCCCACAGACTCCGTTTCGCAGTGGACCGGGTCCTTTGCAAGAACGAGTCTGCTTGTGAGAAGGAATCACCCTGCGCTTGAGACTTCTTTCGGCAACCGCTGATCAATGACTTGGTACAACGCGCTGCTTTCAGGCCAGTTGCGCATGAACCGCGCGCGATCGCGGGCGTAGGCCGGGGCGAAACTGCCAACCGAGACGTGCTGACACATCGAGTCGAGATCGATCAGCGCCCAGCGATCCGTCTGCCAGAACAGGTTGTGGCCTTTGAAGTCGCCATGACTGATGCGCTCGGCGATCAATCGGGCAAACAGTTGATCAAGCGCCAGCAACTCGGCTTCCGGCGCCTGGCCATTTTCCACGTACGGCGCAAAGCGCTCGATAATGTCCGGCCCGGGCAGGTATTCGGTGACCAGATAGGCACTGCGGCGCAGCCACAAGAAGCGCTTCTCCAGTACCGCCAGCGGTTTCGGCGTGGCGATGCCAAGGAACGCCAGGCGATTGCCCTCACGCCAGGAATGCCAGGCCCGACTCGGGCGCCAGAAGCGTTTGAGCCAATGGGCGAAATTCTTGATGTTGTAGCGCTTGATAACCAGAGCCCGCCCGGCTATCTCGACTTTGCCGACGCTGGCCGCGCCGCCGGTCTTGTACAGGTGCCCCTGATCAAGCAAGGCGTCAGCCTGCTCAAGCACCGGCAGCATGACCGCTTCTTCTTCACGGCGAACGGCGCGCAGGGCAAATGCGCCGCGCTGCACGGCGAACAACGTGCAGTCGCGGCCAACCTTGATCAGGTAATCCCTGAGTCGCCAGTTGCGCACCTTGTCGATCTGTTTTTGCAACGCCTCCAGCGGCAACGCATGCTCGCTGTTGCTCAGCAGGTAATACACCAGCAGTTCTTCGGTGAACGGTTCGAGTGATTTTGGCAACTGGGCGAAAAACACGCCGAGATTTTCCAGCACTTTCTGCCGGGACAAGGGCTGCCCCGCCGTTTCCGCACGAACGCCGGCGCCATCGATCAGGTACAACTGACCGCCGTGGCGCAGCAGATTGTCCAGATGCAAGTCTTCCTGCCAGAGCCCTTTGCCGTGCAGCCGACCGATAGCATCCAGTGCTTCGGCCAGAACAGCGGTCTGCTCATCGGCCAGCGCCGGCAGAGACTCGACCTCGGCCCAGGCATCACCGAGGCTCTCGGAACCCTCGAGAAATTCGAACAGCAGCCAGCCACCCTCGCCGTCCTTCAGCCCATCGGCCAATAACAGCGGCGTGGTCATACCCTGCGCAGCGAGCAAGCGCACGCCTTGCAGCTCACGCTGAAAATGCCGCGCAGCTTTGCTGCCGACCAATAACTTGGCCAGCACCGGCCGACCGCGCCAGACACCTGCGCCAACGTAACGCTGCCCGGGCAACACCCGCAGCAGACTCAGCAACTGCAAATCTGCCGCGCCGGCAGCGTCCGCCAGGGTCACGGTCAGCGGCAGTGTGGGTGCGCGCCCGGAGCGGGCCAGCTCAGACAATTGCATCAACGGGTCTCCTTGTGGCTGCGCCGCGCTGTCAGTCGGGTCAGCCAGCTGTCGAGCAACGAGCTGTCAGTCGGCTGGTCGAGATAAGCCGCAAGCAATTGGCGCAAGTCGGCCTCGCTCCACTGCGGCGCGCGACGTTGCAACGGTTCCAGATCCTTGACCCGATCACGCATGCCGAACAGCAGCGGCCGGGTTTTCTCCAGATCGATCAGTTGCGCCTCATAGCCGTCGCCGGTGGCGCGCAGGAAAATATGTTTGGGATAGAAACAGCCATGCACCTGACGCGCGCCGTGCAGCCGCCGCGCCAACAGCCCGCAAGCGGTGAGAACGGCCGAATGCTGCGCGGCACTGAGCTGCGTCCAGCGCGCCAGCAACGAATCCAGGTCGCTCCAGCCATCCAGGGCGCGGGTGAGCAGAATGGCGCGCACTTCCCCGGCGACCTTGCGCTCACCGAAAAATGCCGCCTGCAATGCCGGTATGCCCAACTTGCGATAACGGCTGATGTTGCGAAATTCGCGGGCAAAGCTCGGTTCGCCAAACGGCGCCTGCAAGGTCCGCGTCAGGTAATTGCTCTGTCGCTTGAGGTAATAGCCCTGGCCTTCAAGATCCAGGCGGAACACGCTGCTCCAGCCGCCACCGGCAGTGTTGGGCTCATCCACAGCTTCAAGCTGTTTTGCCCACAGTGCGTCGAAATTGCCGAGACCGTGGCGCTCCAGCAGTGCGCGGTCCTGTTCGGCAAGAAAATCAGTCATTCGCGCCCCTCAAAAAATCTCACCACGTGGCGAATCCGTTTCTTGTCGGCGACATCGAGCCGATCACACTGGCGATACTGCTTGTAGAAGCGCAGGCGCTGGGTGTTGGACAGGTGATATTTGGCCAGTTTGTCGAGACAGGCGAGGTCCTTGGTGATCCGGTACTTGAGCCAGAAGCCACGCCAGAATTCGCCGTTGGGGCAGTCGATGAGGAAAATGCGCGCCTGATCGTCGATCAGCAGGTTGCGCCATTTCAAATCGTTATGCGTAAACCGATGGTCGTGCATGGTCCGGGTGTAGCCAGCCAGTTGCCGGCTGACACCGTCGACCCAGGCGCGATCCTTGAGCCTGGGATCCTTGCGCTCGGCGAGCGCCGAAAGGTCTTCGGTATTGGGCAGCTCACGGGTGATCATCGCACCCCGATCGTAGGCCGCGCCCCGCCGCTCCAGACCCCAGGCCACCACCTCGGCCGTGGGGATGCCCCACTTGGCGAAGCGCTTGAGGTTCTGCCATTCCATTTTTACCCGCGGCTTGCCGAGGTAACGGCGCAGGCCCTTACCGGCGCCGACGTAGCGTTTGACGTAGTAATTGACCCCTTCGCGCTGCACCCGAACGACTTCCGACAGCGGATCGCGGGTCAGGCGTTCGCCCTGCAAGGCAAACACAGCTTCGAGGCTGCCGAAATCTTCGGCGAGGTCGCTGTACTGCGGCTCCAGTGTCCAGCCCGCCATCAGAGCGCATCCCCGTAACGCTGTTTGCGCGCGTAGAGCTTGTCGGCCTTGCCTTGCAGCCAGCTCAGCAGTGGCGCCTCTTCTGCCAGAATCTGCCGCAGCGGTTGCTGGAAGTAGCCCTTGAGGAAACGCAGTTTGTCGCGGCGGGTCAGGCCGATGTCCAGCGCGGAGAAGTACAGCGCCGCCAGATCCTTGTTGCGCCAGCGCTGAGTGATTTTCGCGCGGGTTTGGGCACGGTGCAGGTCAATCACCGAGAGTTTGAAATCCTGCGGCGTGACCGGTTTGTCGGTGTGCAGCAGAAAATGGCAAATGTAGCAGTCGCGGTGATTGACCCCGGCGCGGTGCATCATCCCGGTCATCCGCGCGACTTCGGCAATCAATGCGCGCTTGAGTGTTGGCTGCGGCGGCTGCTTGACCCAGTCAATGCTGAAGTCTTCGAGGCTGATTGTCGGCGCCAGCTCTTCGGTGACGATGAACGAATGCTGATCCGCCGGGTTGCTGCCCTTCTCGCCGTAGGCGACGGCGGTCATGGTCGGCACGCCGGCTTCCTGCAGACGCTGAATGGCTTTCCACTCCTGACCCGCGCCGAGCACCGGCAGCTTGGCGGTCAGCAGATTCTTGAAGATTTCGCCCCAGCCGATACCACGGTGAATTTTCACAAAAAACCCGTTGCCGTCGACTTCCGTGCGCAATGTCCGGCGCGCTTCCAGCTCGCGGTACACCTCGCCCTGCAAGCCTTCGACTTCGGCGAACGGGTCGCGTCCCGCCCAAAGGCTTTTGAACGGTTCAGCCAGCATCAACTTCATTAAGCGTGCTCCGCCAGAATCACATCCGCCGCGTGCTGCGGCATGCTGTAGAGGTCGGCCGTCTCGGCGAAGGCCAGACCGTTGCGGCTCCAGGCCGCACGTGCAGCGTCGTTGCTCAACATCTCGGTCAGGTATTGCGTCAGCTGCGCCTGCTCGAACGGCTCGTCGAGCACGCGCCCGGCATCGGCCTCGGCAATGTAATGGGCGTAACCGCAGACCGCGCTGACCAACACCGGCAAACCGGCCACCAGCGCTTCAAGCAGCACGGTGCCAGTGTTTTCGTTGTAGGCCGGGTGAATCAACAGGTCGGCACCGAGCAGGAAACGCGGGATATCGCTGCGCCCTTTGAGGAAGGTCACATTGTCGCCCAGGCCCAGCGTCGCACTCTGCATCTGGAACAATTTGGGGTCATCCTGGCCGATTACAAACAGCCGAGTGCGTTTTCTCAACTCGGCCGGCAGCGCGGCCAGCGCCTTGAGGCTGCGATCGACACCCTTGGTCTTGAAGCCGGAGCCGATCTGCACCAGCAGCAACTCGTCGTCCTTGAGATTGAATTCAGCGCGGAAACCGGCGCGGATCTCATCGGCATTCGCCGGACGCCGACGATCCTGGGCAATGCCCGGCGGCAGCAGGTGGAAGCGCTCGAGCGGCGTGTCGTAGTACTTGATGAACAGTGGTTGCTGCACTTCGGAAATCATCAGCACTTCGGTCTTCGCGTCCTTGGCGAACACCGCGCGCTCGTACTCGGCGAAGTGGCGATAGCGACCCCAGCGGCGATACAACGAGTTGCGCAGGTTCTGCGCCTTGTCTTCAAAGCAGCCGTCGGCGGCGTAGTAGACGTCCAGACCCGGCATCTTGTTGAAGCCGATCAGGCGATCGACCGGACGCTTGGCCAGATCCGCGGCCATCCACGCGCTGAGCTTTTCGTTGCGACGGTGATTGAAGAACGCTTTAACCGGCGCCACCAGCACTTCGAAACCCGGCGGCACGTCGCCTTCCCAGATCAGCGTGTAGACGCGAATCTGATGGCCGCGCTTCTGGCATTCGAGGGCGATGCGCATGAAGTCGCGCTGCAAGCCGCCGAACGGGAAATATTTGTACAGGACAAATGCCAATTGCATCAGCGCAGCTCCTCAGCCATTAACAACGTGCTCAGTCGGCTGGCGACACGCTCGGGGTTCACACGCGTGAAGCACAAAGGCTGCTCGCGTTTCAGGTCAAACTGACGGGCATCCTGCGCGGTCGGTTGATAGGTACATTTTTTCTGCATGCAGGGCGCGCACGGGAAGTCGCTGGCCAGATGAATCTGCAGCTTGCCGTAGGCGCCGGTGAGGCCCGGGTTGGTCGGGCCGAACAACGAAATCGTCGGTACATCCAGCGCAGCGGCCAGATGGCCGAGCCCGGTGTCCACCGCCACGCAGGCTTGCGCGCCGGCGAGGACTTTGCCGACGCCGGCCAGATTGAGCTTCGGCAGCACTTCGGCGTGTTTGAAGCCGGCAGCGATGCGTTCGGCGCGGGCCTTTTCCTGCGGGTTGCCCCACGGCAGCTTCACGCCAACGCCGAGGTAGCCGACCCGCTCGGTCAGCTCGCGCCAGTAGATTTCCGGCCAGTGCTTGGTATCCCAAGTGGTGCCGTGGAGGAACACCACGTAAGCGTTCTTGCGTGGCAACTCGACCAGTCGCTCGACGTTGAGGCCGTAATCGCCGAGGCCTTTGGGCAAGTCGTAACCCAGAGCGATGGCGAATAACTGGCGTACGCGCTCGACGGCGTGCTGGCCTCGGGCGACAGCGAGTTTACGATCGTAGAAGCGCGCAGCCATCGGCTCGCGCGCGGAAGTTTTATCGAGGCCGGCCACCGGGGCTTTGACGTAGCGGGTCAGCCAGGCACTTTTCAGCAGGCCTTGAGCGTCGATCACCAGATCGTATTTATTGGCGCGCACGCTTTGCTTGAAGCGTTTCCACTCGCCGCTGGTGATGGTTTTCCACAGATTCTTGCGCCAGCGGCGGATCGCCACCGGAATCACTTTATCGACCGCCGGATGCCAGCTCGGGATCTCGGCGAAGCCCTCTTCCACCACCCAGTCGAACTTGATGCCCGGGATCGCCCGTGCGGCGTCGGTCAGCGCCGGCAACGCGTGAATCACGTCGCCCAGCGATGAAGTCTTGATCAGCAATACCCGCAAGTTATTGAACCTCGACCACGGAGCCCTGCAACTTCTGCAAGGCATCGTTGACCGCGTCCGGCATCAGCTGACGCAGGCAGTTGTAATGGCCGAACCGGCAAGTTCGATCAAAGCACGGGCTGCATTCGATGCCCAGGCGCACGATCTCGACCTGCTCGGCCAGCGGCGGGGTGAAGCCCGGCGAGGTCGAGCCGTACACCGCGACCAGCGGACGATTCAATGCCGCAGCGACGTGCATCAGGCCGGAATCGTTGGATACAACCGAATCAGCACAGGACAGCAGGTCGATGGCCTCGGCCAGCGAGGTGCCGCCGCTGAGGTTGACCGATTCTTCGCGCAGGCCCGGGATCAGCCGGGCGCGGATGTCTTCGCCGACCGCGTGATCGTTTTTCGAGCCGAACAGCCACACCTGCCAGCCTTCGCGGATGCGCGCTTCGGCGACCTTGGCGTAGTGCTCGGACGGCCAGCGCTTGGATTCGCCGAACTCGGCGCCGGGGCACAAAGCCAGGACCGGGCGATCGAGAGTCAGGCCGAATTTGGCCAGTGCCGCTTCGCGGGTCACCGGGTCGATTTGCAGACTCGGGCGCGGGTACGGCTTCGGCAGCTCGGCGTTCGCTTCATAGGCCAGCGCCATGAAACGCTCGATCATCAGCGGGTAGCGTTCTTTGTCGAGAGTGCGCACGTCGTTGAGCAGGCCATAGCGGAACTCGCCACGCCAGCCAGTGCGTTTCGGGATGCCGGCAAAAAACGGCACCAGTGCCGATTTCAGCGAGTTGGGCAGCAGGATCGCCTGATCGTACTGACCGCGCAGGGACTTGCCGATGCGTCGGCGCGTCGCCAGTTCCAGCGCGCCGTGGCCGAGCGGGAAGCTCAAGGCCTTGCGCACTTCGGGCATGCGCTCGAGGATCGGCCGGCTCCACTCGGGCGCCAGCACGTCGATTGCGCATTGCGGGTGGCGCTGTTTGAGACACTGAAACAGTGTCTGCGCCATCACCATGTCACCGACCCAACTGGGCCCAACGATCAGAATATTCATGTGGTTTCCAAAAACGAACCGGGGAGGCATTTACGCCTCCCCGCCTCGATAATTCTACAAACACTGTAGATCTACTGTGGGAGCGGGCTTGCCCGCGATGGGGTCTTCACATTCAACATTATTGTCGTTTGATACTCCGCTATCGCTGGCAAGCCAGCTCCCACAGGGTTTTGCATCTGTTTCAACATCTGCATTTCAGCGCAGATCACTGTGGGAGCGAGCTTGCTCGCGAAGGGGCCATCACATCCGACATCGGTGTCGTCTGACACTCCGCCTTCGCGAGCAAGCTCGCTCCCACAGGGTATTGGGTGCTGCATAAACCGCTTTCAGCTTAGCCCCATCTCTTGCCATATCCGCAAAACCTGCCGGCGTTCGTCGGCAAACTGGTCGCCCGGTATCACCCCGGCGTCCTTCTGCAAGGCCTGCCGGTGGGCGGCGGAGCGGTAGGCCTTGTAGGCCTCACGCAACAGACTGGCATCTTCGGCGGGCATCAGCCGTTCGTGTTCCAGCTCTTCCAGAATGCGGATGTTATCGGTCCAGCGCAGCAGCGGTGGATGGCTGTGCGACCACGCAAGGGCCGCGTATTGCACCATAAATTCAATATCGACGATACCTCCGGCGTCCTGCTTGAGGTCGAACGGCACGGCCGCGTCGAACGCATTCGCCGCCGTGCCGGCTGCGGTGCTGCGGGTGCCGAGGTTGTCGCGCATCTTCGCGCGCATCTCGCTGACTTCCTGTTGCAGTTTGGCCAGATCCCGTGGTTTGCCCAACACCTGCGCGCGGACTTTTTCAAAAGCCTGGCCAACATCCTGGCTGCCCACCAGCACCCGCGCGCGCACCAAGGCCTGATGCTCCCACGTCCAGGCTTCGTTTTCCTGATAGCGCGCGAATGCGCCGAGGGAGCTCACCAACAGCCCGGAAGCGCCGGACGGCCGCAGGCGCATATCCACTTCATACAGCTGACCGGAGTTGGTCTGCGCTGTGAGCAGGTGAATGATCCGCTGCCCCAGGCGCGTGAAGAACTGCGCGCCGTCGATGGATTTCGGCCCGTCGGTTTCCGCCTGCGGATCGCCGTCATGGATGAACACCAGATCCAGATCGGAACCATGCCCCAATTCGATACCGCCGACTTTGCCATAACCGACAATGATGAAGCCGGGATCGCACAGCGTACCGTCGGTGCGCAGCGGCGTGCCGTACTTGGCCACGGTCTGCCGCCAGGCCAGGGCCAGCACTTGTTCAAGAATCGCCTCGGCCAGCCAGGTCAGGTAATCGCTGACTTTCATCAACGGCAGACTGCCGGCGATTTCCGAGGCGGCGACGCGCAAGCGGTGCGCCAGTTTGAAATGGCGCAGGGCTTCCATTTGCTGCTCGAGGTCGTCCTCGGGAATTCGCGTCAGGCGTTCGCGCAACTCGGCCGCCAGTTCCGGCGCCAGCGGCGGCTTGAACAGCCGACCCTCGTTGAGCAATTCGTCGAGCAGCAGCGGGAAGCGCGTGATCTGCTCGGCAATCCACGGGCTCGCCGCACACAAAGTCAGCAGGCGGCGCAGCGCGCCGGGGTTTTCCGTGAGCAACACCAGATACGCCGAACGCCGCGCCACCGCTTCCACCAGTGGCAGCACGCGCTCGAGCACCAGATCGGGATTGTCATGCTCCACCGCTTGCGCGAGCAGTCGCGGAATAAAGGCATCCAGACGTTCACGTCCCAACCGCTGCATCGCGCGCAGTTGCGGACTGCCGCGCAAACCTGCCAGCGCCTTCAGCGCTTTGCCGGCATCGACGAAACCGCCCTCCTGCAACTGCCGGCACGCGGCCTCCTCGTCCTGTTCTTCCTCCCACAGCGGCAGCCACTCACCACCGACCGCCACTTCGCTTTCGCTGCCCTCTTCCTCATCGGGATCGGCGATCACCTGGGCGAAATGCCAGGCCACGCGCCCGCGCCAGTACATCAGTTGTTCATGGAACGCCGACCAATCGGCGAAGCCCAGCATGAAGGCGATCCGCGCCTGATCCTGAGCGCTGTCCGGCAGCATCTGCGTCTGACGGTCGGCAATCGCTTGAATGGCATGTTCGGTGTAACGCAGAAACTCGTAACCCTCGCGCAGCTCACTGACCACCGCCGGCGGCAGATAGCCCTGCCCTTCAAGCGTGCTCAACACCTTTAATAGAGGACGCTGTTGCAGGCTCAGATCGCGGCCACCATGGATCAACTGAAAGGCCTGAGCGATGAACTCGACCTCGCGGATGCCGCCGGAGCCGAGCTTGATGTTGTCGGCCATGCCCTTGCGCCGCACTTCCTGCTGGATCAACTGCTTCATGGTGCGCAGCGCTTCGATCGCCGAGAAGTCCAGATAGCGCCGATAAACGAACGGCCGCAGCATATCGAGCAACTGCGCGCCGGCGACCTGATCGCCAGCCACCACCCGCGCCTTGATCATCGCGTAGCGTTCCCAGTCGCGGCCCTGATCCTGGTAATACTGCTCCAGCGCGTTGAAGCTGAGCACCAGCGCACCAGACGATCCGTATGGACGCAGGCGCATGTCGACGCGGAAGACGAAGCCGTCGACGGTCATCGGATCGAGCGCCTTGATCAGACGCTGGCCGAGGCGGATGAAGAATTCCTGATTATCCAGCGAGCGTTTCACGCCGACGGTTTCGCCGCCTTCGGGGTAGGCGAAGATCAGGTCGATGTCGGAAGACAGATTCAGCTCGACCGCGCCGAGTTTGCCCATGCCGAGGATCACCATCTGCTGCGGCTCACCGCTGCGCCGCCCGGTAGGCGTGCCGAATTGCTCGCAATGACGGCTGTACAGCCATTGATAAGCCTGATCGATGGTGGCGTCCGCCATGTCCGAGAGGTCGCGGCAGGTCTGCACCAGATCGGCCTGACGGGTCAGGTCGCGCCAGATGATCCGCACCTGATGGCGTGCGCGCTGGCGGCGCAAGGCGCGGCCGAGTTCGTCTTCGCTCTGCGCGCTGTTCACGGCGGCGGCGATCTGTGCGCACAGCTCGCCGGGCGCAAACGCTCGATCAAGTTCGCCGGACGCGACCAGCGACAACAACATCAAAGGGTCACGAATGCTCTGTTCAATGACAAATTCGCTGGCGGCGCTGACGCGGGCGAACTGCGCCCAGCGTTCAGGCGACCAGTTCGACAACCCATGATCGTCTTCAAGGGCGGCGACGGACGTACGGAACGACTGCTCGGATCGGCTGACCAACGGCAGGAGAATGGCGGGCAGTTCGGCAAGCACGGGCAGGGTCATGGTCTATCCTTGATCGGCGTAATAAGGGCCGCTTGTAGTGAATGATGAAAACCCGCTACGTGAAGGACTGTCGAACAAAAGTTAGAAATAGCTGAAATTTCTTCTTCTTTGGCATCCAGCATCAAACTTTCACCTTATTCGGATGGAAATCGACCCGCCTTAACGATTATTCTCACAACGCAGTCGGAGGCCACAAGCCTTTCATCTGTAGTTTTACTACTCGTCTATACATTCGAAAGGCTGAAATGCCGGAAGATTTGTAGTAAAACTACACGCCGCCGGAACAACCTGTCGGCAATCCAAGAATTTTAAATCGTCTGCCCACAAGGCCAGTCGCAAACTCAGGCAACCGATTCTGGAAGCCTTTCCGCCCTGGAGCAAGCCATGCAAGACCTCGATCCCGTCGAAACCCAGGAATGGCTGGACGCCCTGGAATCGGTTCTCGACAAAGAAGGCGAAGACCGTGCTCACTATCTGATGACCCGTATGGGCGAACTCGCGACCCGCAGCGGCTCGCAGCTCCCTTACGCGATCACCACGCCTTACCGCAACACGATCCCCGTTACCCACGAAGCACGCATGCCTGGCGACCTGTTCATGGAACGCCGCATTCGCTCGCTGGTACGCTGGAACGCGATGGCCATGGTAATGCGCACGAACCTGAGAGATTCGGACCTGGGTGGTCACATCTCCAGCTTCGCTTCCAGTGCGACCCTGTATGACATCGGCTTCAACTATTTCTTCCAGGCCCCGACCGACGAACACGGCGGCGACCTGATCTACTTCCAGGGCCACACCTCGCCAGGCGTTTACGCCCGCGCATTCATGGAAGGCCGCATCACCGAAGACCAGATGAACAACTTCCGTCAGGAAGTCGATGGTCAAGGCCTGTCGTCCTATCCGCACCCTTGGCTGATGCCTGACTTCTGGCAGTTCCCGACCGTATCGATGGGTCTGGGTCCGATCCAGGCGATCTACCAGGCGCGCTTCATGAAGTACCTGGAGCACCGCGGTTTCATCCAGCCGGGCAAACAGAAAGTCTGGTGTTTCCTGGGCGACGGCGAGTGCGACGAGCCGGAATCCCTGGGCGCGATCTCCCTGGCCGGCCGCGAGAAGCTGGACAACCTGATCTTCGTCATCAACTGCAACCTGCAGCGCCTCGACGGCCCGGTTCGCGGCAACGGCAAGATCATCCAGGAACTCGAAGGCGTGTTCCGCGGCGCTCAGTGGAACGTGACCAAAGTCATCTGGGGCCGTTTCTGGGACCCGCTGCTGGCCAAAGACGTCGACGGTATCCTGCAACGTCGCATGGACGAAGTCATCGACGGCGAGTACCAGAACTACAAAGCCAAAGACGGCGCGTTCGTTCGCGAGCACTTCTTCAACACGCCTGAACTCAAGGCAATGGTTGCCGATCTGTCCGACGACGAGATCTGGAAACTCAACCGTGGCGGCCACGACCCGTACAAGGTCTACGCGGCGTACCACGAAGCGGTCAACCACAAGGAACAACCGACCGTCATCCTCGCCAAGACCATCAAGGGTTATGGCACCGGTGCCGGCGAAGCGAAAAACACTGCGCACAACACCAAGAAAGTCGACGTCGACAGCCTGAAGCTGTTCCGCGACCGCTTCGACATCCCGGTCAAGGACGAAGAGCTGGAGAACCTGCCGTTCTTCAAGCCAGAGCCAAACAGCGCCGAAGCCCGCTACCTCGCCGAGCGCCGTGCCGCACTGGGCGGTTTCGTGCCGCAGCGCCGCGCGCAGAGCTTCAGCGTACCGACCCCGGATCTGGACACCCTGAAAGCCATCCTCGATGGCTCGGGCGACCGTGAAATTTCCACCACCATGGCTTTCGTGCGGATCCTCGCGCAGCTGGTCAAGGACAAGGAAATCGGCCCGCGCATCGTCCCGATCATCCCGGACGAAGCCCGTACCTTCGGTATGGAAGGCATGTTCCGTCAGTTGGGCATCTACTCCTCCGTCGGCCAGCTCTACGAGCCAGTCGATAAAGACCAGGTGATGTTCTACAAGGAAGACCAGAAAGGTCAGATCCTTGAAGAAGGCATCAACGAAGCAGGCGCCATGAGCTCGTTCATCGCTGCCGGTACTTCGTACTCCAGCCACAACCAGCCAATGCTGCCGTTCTACATCTTCTACTCGATGTTCGGCTTCCAGCGTATCGGCGACCTGGCCTGGGCCGCTGGCGACAGCCGTACCCGTGGCTTCCTGATCGGCGGCACCGCTGGCCGTACCACCCTGAACGGTGAAGGTCTGCAGCACGAAGACGGTCACAGCCACTTGCTGGCCGCGACTATCCCGAACTGCCGCACCTACGATCCGACCTACGGCTACGAGCTGGCGGTGATCATTCAGGACGGCATGAAGAAGATGACCGAAGAGCAACAGGACATCTTCTACTACATCACCGTGATGAACGAGTCGTACCAGCAGCCAGCCATGCCGGCCGGTGCCGAAGAAGGCATCAAGAAAGGCATGTACCTGCTCGAGGAAGACACCCGCGATGCGGCGCACCACGTTCAGCTGATGGGCTCCGGCACCATCCTGCGTGAAGTGCGTGAAGCGGCGAAGATCCTGCGTGAAGAGTTCAACATCGGCGCTGACGTGTGGAGCGTTACCAGCTTCAACGAACTGCGTCGCGACGGCCTCGCCGTAGAGCGCAGCAACCGTCTCAAGCCTGGCCAGAAGCCTAAGCTGAGCTACGTCGAAGAGTGCCTGAACGGCCGTAAAGGTCCGGTCATTGCTTCTACCGACTACATGAAGCTGTTCGCCGAGCAGATCCGTCAGTGGGTACCGTCCAAGGAATTCAAAGTCCTGGGCACCGACGGTTTCGGCCGCAGCGACAGCCGCAAGAAACTGCGTCATTTCTTCGAAGTCGACCGTCATTTCGTGGTGTTGGCAGCCCTGGAAGCACTGGCTGACCGTGGTGATATCGAACCTAAGGTTGTGGCCGAAGCCATCGCCAAGTTCGGCATCGACCCGGAAAAACGCAACCCACTGGACTGCTGAGGAGACATTTTGTGAGCGAACTCATTCGCGTACCTGACATCGGCAGCGGTGAAGGTGAAGTAATTGAACTGTTTGTGAAGGTCGGCGACCGCATCGAAGCCGACCAGAGCATCCTGACCCTGGAATCGGACAAGGCCAGCATGGAAGTGCCAGCCCCGAAAGCCGGCGTCATCAAGAGCCTGAAAGTGAAGCTGGGCGACCGTCTGAAAGAAGGCGACGAACTGCTCGAGCTGGAAGTCGAGGGCGCCGCTGAAGCGGCCCCGGCACCTGCCGCCGCTCCTGCTGCGAAAGCCGAAGAGAAACCGGCTGCGGCACCTGCTGCTGCCGCGCCTGCCGCTGCTCCTGCTGCCGCTTCGGTACAGCAAGTGCACGTGCCGGACATCGGTTCGTCGGGCAAGGCACAGATCATCGAGATTCAGGTCAAGGTCGGCGACACCGTCGAGGCTGATCAGTCGCTGATCACCCTGGAATCCGACAAGGCCAGCATGGAAATCCCGTCGCCTGCCGCTGGCGTGGTCAAAGCCATCAGCGTCAAGCTCAACGACGAAGTCGGCACTGGCGATCTGATTCTGGATCTGGAAGTGGCGGGTGCTGCGGCCCCTGCTGCGGCCGCTCCGGCTCAGGCTGCTGCGCCTGCTGCTGCCGCTGCGCCAGCCCCGGCTGCTGCTCCGGCTGCACCGGTTGCCGACAGCGTTCAGGACATCCACGTTCCGGACATCGGCTCGGCTGGCAAAGCCAAGATCATCGAAGTGTTGGTCAAGGCCGGCGATACCGTCGAAGCCGACCAGTCGCTGATCACCCTGGAATCCGACAAGGCGAGCATGGAAATTCCATCGCCTGCCGCTGGCGTGGTCGAAAGCGTTTCGATCAAGCTGGATGACGAAGTCGGTACCGGCGACCTGATCCTCAAGCTCAAAGTCAAAGGCGCGGCCCCTGCTGCTGCCCCGGCTGCGGCTGCTGCACCGAGCGCTCCGGCACCTGCCGCTGCTGCTCCGGCTGCCGCTGCACCTGCTGCCGCTGCAGCCGCAGCGCCGACTGCTACACCAGCGAAACCGGGCGCCAAAGTTCACGCCGGCCCTGCCGTGCGTCAACTGGCTCGTGAGTTCGGCGTCGAGCTGAGCGCCGTTGGCGCCAGCGGTCCGCACGGTCGCATCCTCAAGGAAGACGTGCAGGTTTACGTCAAGGCGATGATGCAGAAGGCCAAGGAAGCACCGGCCGCTGCTGGCGGCGCTACCGGTGGCGCAGGCATCCCGCCGATCCCGGTGGTCGATTTCAGCCGTTTCGGCGAAATCGAAGAAGTGCCGATGACCCGCCTGATGCAGGTCGGCGCTGCCAACCTGCACCGCAGCTGGCTGAACGTGCCACACGTCACGCAATTCGACTCGGCGGACATCACCGAGCTGGAAGCCTTCCGTGTTGCGCAAAAAGCCGTGGCCGAGAAGGCTGGCGTCAAGCTGACCATCCTGCCGCTGCTGCTCAAGACCTGCGCGCACCTGCTCAAGGAACTGCCGGACTTCAACAGTTCGCTGGCACCAAGCGGCAAGGCGATCATCCGCAAGAAATACGTGAACATCGGCTTCGCCGTCGACACTCCGGATGGCCTGCTGGTGCCGGTGATCAAGAACGTCGATCAGAAGAGCCTGCTGCAACTGGCTGCTGAAGCGGCTTCGCTGGCTGAAAAAGCCCGCACCAAGAAGCTGTCCTCGGACGAGATGCAGGGCGCCTGCTTCACCATTTCCAGCCTCGGTCATATTGGCGGCACCGGCTTCACGCCGATCGTCAACGCGCCGGAAGTGGCGATCCTCGGTGTTTCCAAGGCAACCATCCAGCCAGTCTGGGACGGCAAAGCCTTCCAGCCGAAGCTGATGCTGCCACTGTCGCTGTCCTACGATCACCGCGTGATCAACGGCGCTGCTGCTGCACGCTTCACTCAGCGTCTGGGCAGCCTGTTGGGCGACATCCGCACCATCCTGCTGTAACCCAAACGGCCCTCCGGCGACGGAGGGCCGCTTGCTGCACCCTTTCGAGCGCCACACGCTCGTACCTCAACCCCGTCAATTGACGGGGCTTTTTTTTGCCTGAAATAAACCGGATCGTGCCTCTTTCCTACAACCTGCGCTGACATCGGCCACAGGTCTGGTCCACTTAACGCCAATATTTTCTGCCGCCGGCCAACTAACCTCTGCTCAGGAAAGTTGCTTCAATGCGCTCCGCTTATTTAATTCATCTTATTAAAATCTCGAACGGAATCGATCATGTTCAAACCGACTATCGGCCCCATCGTGGGCCACGCCACAACTAACGAAGTTCGCATTTTCATGCGCGGCGAACAACAGGACAAAAAACGCGTATTTGCCGGAGTTCGCGTTCGCAAGGCAGGAACGGAAAAATGGTCCAACAGCGTATTTACACTTTTGCATTCAGCCAACGACATGTCGGGCGTACTGGTATTACAGGATCTGGACGCCGATTGTGAATACGAATATCAAGCCGGCTGGTTAAGCCCGATGAATCCGGTACACACCATCGACACAGTGGTGGAGTTTCCACTGCAATGGCCGCGACAGCTCTATCGCTTTCGTACCCGCACCGCGCAAGCCAGCCAACCCCGGGGCTTTATCGTCGGATCTTGCCGTTATCTGCGGATTACCGCAGGCATCGCTTCGTTGCCGCAACTGGGCGATCGCATCTTTGGCTCGATCAATCAACTTGTCGAGAACAGTCATCTACCCGTCAGCGCAGTGATCATGACCGGCGATCAAGTGTATGTAGATGATTTGAATATCATTGCACCGGATCGCGAAGCCAAAGACATTCTGAAGAAGTATCGAACGGCATTCTCGCAACCGAATATTCAACGATTGATGTCTAATACATCGACTTACATGATGCTCGACGATCATGAAATAGAAGATAACTGGCCCGCCAATGCCACCGCAGCGGACGAGGACTTATATCGCAACGCCATGGCCGCTTATGAACTTTATCAAGCCAGCCACAGCCCGGTTTATGCATGTAATGAGAAGGGTCAGATAGACCGGGATACGTTGAAGCATTACTGGTATCAGTTTGGCGACAGCGATATCGCCTGGTTCGTCACCGACAGCCGCACCCGACGCAACTTGTCTGAGGATGACCGGCGCATTCTCGACATCGAGCAGGAACAGGCCCTGCTGCAATGGCTGATCCATAGCCCGGCACGGGTAAAGTTCGTGGTGACCAGCGTGATGTTCTATCCCGATCGCAAGTTCAACGGTGACGATGCCTGGAAAGCTTTTCCCGAGCAGCGTCTGCGTCTGCTGGAAACCATCCGCACTCACCGGATCAAGAACGTGGTGTTCGTCTCCGGCGACGTCCATGGCTCGCTGACCAGTCGCTTGAGTCACAGCGAGGACGCCGATTTCGAGGTGCACACCATCGTGTCCTCGCCGTTGCACAACAGCAAATTGCTGCCGTATGCCAAGGCCTCGACGTTCATCCTCGATCAACCGCTGGTGCGCACAGCGGCCGGGGATTATCGGCACGAGCTGACCAGTGCGGTGGTGAGTCAGGACAATTTTGCGCATGTGGTCGTTGAGGCTGATCAGATATTGGTCAATTACCATGACCGCGATGGCAAGAAGTTGCAGTCGATCAGTATGAAATTGCGTTGAAACACCAAAAGATCGCAGCCTTTGGCAGCTCCTATATGGCTACGTGGCGCCTGCAAGAGTTGTTCAAGGCTGCGATCTTCTGCTCATTTCAGTTGTGCACTGGAGAAATGTTCACTGCAGCCGACATATTCTTATAGCACTTGGCCTTCATCTCTCTTGTCAGTCGGTGCCGCAATGATGCAACCTTGCCGCAGCCAACAGACAAGAGGGCGAGAGCCCGGCGCATTCAGCATATTTCCAAGCGAGTTTCCTTCATGAAGAGCCAGCCCGATGCCGCCAGCCGTATGGCGGCCGAGGTAGTGACGCAGTTGCCTGTGCCCTCGCGGCTCGGCATGCTGCGTTTCGAGCGCTTGAATGAAGCCAGTTGGGCGATGCTGTTCCTTGATCCCAACTGCGACCGCCAGTTCGGCCAGCCGGCCGTCGAGCTCTGCGCACTGGTCGGCTCGCCCTACGCCAGCCTGATGGAGCCCGAAGCGCGCTATCAACTGCATGACGCGATCCAGCAGCAACTAAGCAAAAGCGCACATTACGTGGTGCGCTACACCCTGCACACCGCCGCCGGCGCGTTGAACATGCTCGAGCTGGGTGAAGCCTACAAACAGCACAACCGGCATTTGCTGCGCGGCTACCTGCTGGCGGTCGACGAGGTGTTCGACGAAACCCAGGCGCTGCCTTCGGTCGACCTGGAAACCCAGAACTCGCGCCTGCAAATCGCCCTTGAGCTGAACCAGCGTGCCCAGCAGGAACAACTGCAGCATCTGGAACGCGTGCGTGCCCAGCAGGATCTGATTCTGCTGCTCGCACGCCAGCGCTACAGCACGCACAACTCGCTGCAGGAAGCCGCCGAACTGATCACCCGCTGCGCCTGCGATATCTACGAGATCGACTGCGCCAGCCTGTGGAACCTCGAAGGCCAGCGCTTGCTGCCGATCTCCGCCTACCACCGCGCAACTCAGGAATACATCCTGCCGGAGCCGATCGATATCAGCGGCTTCCCCGATTACATGGAAGCGCTGCACAGCAGCCGCGCCATCGATGCGCACAACGCCATGCACGACCCGCGCACCCGCGAGATGGCCGAGGCGATGCGTCCGCGTGACGTCAACGCCATGCTCGATGCCAGCATTCGCGTCGACGGCCAGGTAGTCGGCGTGTTGTGCCTGGAACAGACCGGCGTCACCCGCGCCTGGCAGTCCGACGAAATCGCCTTTGCCGGCGAACTGGCCGACCAGTTCGCACAAGTGATCAACAACCACAACCGCCGCACTGCCACCAGCGCCCTGCACCTGTTTCAGCGCGCGGTCGAGCAAAGCGCCAACGCCTTCTTGCTGGTCAACTGCGACGGCGTGGTCGAGTACGTCAACCCGAGCTTCACCGCGATCACCCAGTACACCACCGAGGAAGTCCACGGTCAGCGCCTGTCGGAGTTGCCGGCGCTGGAAAACCTCAGCGAACTGCTGTTCGACGCGCCCTCGGCGCTGGCCCAGAGCAACAGCTGGCAGGGCGAATTCAAAAGCCGCCGCAAGAACCTCGAACCGTACTGGGGCCAGCTGTCGATTTCCAAGGTCTATGGCGATAACCGTGAGCTGACGCATTACATCGGCATCTACGAAGACATCACCCAGACCAAACTCGCGCAGCAACGTATCGAGCGCCTGGCCTATACCGACAACCTGACCAACCTCGGCAACCGTCCGGCATTCATCCGCAATCTCGATGAGCGCTTCGCCCGCGACAGCGACACGCCGATCAGCCTATTGCTGGTGGACATCGACAATTTCAAGCGGATCAACGACAGCCTCGGCCACCAGACCGGCGACAAACTGTTGATCAGCCTCGCCCGGCGCCTGCGCAACAGCCTCAGCCCGAGTGGCAGCCTGGCGCGTTTTGCCAGTAACGAGTTCGCCGTGTTGCTCGACGACACCGATCTTGAAGCCGGGCAGCAGATCGCCAGTCAGTTGCTGATGACCCTCGACAAGCCGATGTTCGTCGACAACCAGCTGATCAGCGTCACCGGCTCCGTCGGCCTGGCCTGCGCGCCGCTACACGGGCGCGACCCGCAAACCCTGATGCGCAACGCCGGTCTGGCACTGCACAAGGCCAAGGCCAACGGCAAACACCAGTTGCAGGTGTTCACTGAAGCGCTGAACGCCGAAGCCAGTTACAAACTTTTCGTCGAGAACAACCTGCGCCGCGCCCTCACGCAGAACGAGCTGGACGTGTTCTACCAGCCGAAACTGTGCCTGCGCAGCGGTCGTCTGCTGGGGATGGAAGCGCTGTTGCGCTGGAACCATCCGGAACGCGGCATGATTCGCCCGGACCAGTTCATCAGCGTCGCCGAGGAAACCGGCCTGATCATTCCGATCGGCAAATGGATCGCCCGTCAGGCGTGCCGCATGAGCAAATCCCTGACCGCTGCCGGCCTGGGCAACCTGCAAGTGGCAATCAATCTGTCACCGAAACAGTTCTCCGATCCGGATCTGGTCGCCTCGATCGCCAACATCCTCAGGGAAGAAGCGCTGCCGGCCAATCTGCTCGAACTCGAGCTGACCGAAGGCTTGTTGCTGGAAGCCACCGAAGACACGCATTTGCAGCTCGACCAGCTCAAACGCCTGGGCCTGACCCTGGCCATGGACGACTTCGGCACCGGGTACTCGTCGCTGAGCTATCTGAAGAAATTCCCGATCGACATCATCAAGATCGATCGCAGCTTCATCCATGAAATCCCCGACAACCAGGACGACATGGAAATCACCTCCGCCGTGATCGCCATGGCCCACAACCTGAAACTCAAGGTCGTCGCCGAAGGCATCGAAACCGCCGAGCAACTGGCGTTCCTGCGCCGGCATCGTTGCGACGTCGGCCAAGGTTATCTGTTCGACCGACCGATTCCGGGCGATGAACTGATCAAAGCGCTCAAGCGCTATCCGCGTGGGCCGCTCTGTCTCTAACGCCTCTACCCCATTCTCGCCATAACATGCCGCCCCCTGTAGGAGCTGCCGAAGGCTGCGATCTTTTGATCTGGTTTTTAAAAAGCAAAATCAAAAGATCGCAGCCTTCGGCAGCTCCTACATTGGGTAGTGATTAACTCGGCATCATTCGGCACACTGGCGGTCTGACTTTTTACCTCCAACCTGACTGAGAGGAACGCTCATGGTTCTGCGCTCGGAAATTCTGGTGAACAAAAACGTGCTTCCAACCAAAGAACAAGCCCTGCCCGGCCGCGAAACCCCGATGATCCTGCCGGAAAAACACTTCGTCTTCGAAGACACCCCGCTGCTCGGTCCATTCTTTCAGGACGTCGACTTTGCAATCTTCGGTCTGGGTTGCTTTTGGGGCGCGGAACGACGTTTCTGGCAGCGCGAAGGCGTGGTCAGCACAGTCGTCGGTTACGCCGGCGGCTTCACGCCGAACCCGACGTACGAAGAGGTCTGCTCGGGCCTGACCGGGCACGCCGAAGTGGTATTGGTGGTGTATGACAAGGCCCAGGTCAGCTATGAAGAGCTGCTGGCGATGTTCTGGGAACTGCACAACCCGACTCAGGGCATGCGTCAGGGCAACGACATCGGCACTCAGTACCGCTCAGTGATCTACGCCACCACCCCGGAGCAACTGGATGCGGCACTGAAAAGCAAAGACGTGTATCAGGCGGAACTGGCCAAGGCCGGTCTGGGTGAAATCAGCACCGAGATCGACCAGGCCCCGCCCGTGTACTTTGCCGAGGCGTATCACCAGCAGTATCTGGCGAAAAACCCTGAAGGTTACTGCGGGATTGGCGGCACCGGCGTGTGCATGCCTGCGAGCCTGGCGGGCAACTGAGCCCACCGGCCGATCGTTCCCACGCTCTGCGTGGGAATGCCTCAATGGACGCTCTGCGTCCGCTGTTGGGACGCGGAGCGTCCCGGGCTGCATTCCCACGCGGAGCGTGGGAACGATAAGTCAGTGATTAACTCTCGGCAATCAGCCAATCCATCTGCCAGCCACCCTGAGTCTGCCCCAGCTTCTTCGACAACCACGGCAGCAACTCACGCAATTCTTCTTCCAGCCCCCACGGCGGATTGGCGATCGCCAGCCCGGAACCGTTCAGGCTGTTCGGCGTATCCAGCGGATGCACCAGCAACTCGACGCGCAACAACTTCGGCGCACCCGTGCCTGCCAGGTCCTGATAGAAACGCCGCAGTGCACGCTGATCCTTCACCGGATACCAGATCGCAGCCACGGTCTGACGCATGCGGCCGATGGCTTCTTTCATCGACGCCGCGCAACGCTGCATCTCGTCCAGTTGCTCGAACGGCGGATCGATCAGCATCACCGCGCGCTTTTCCTGCACCGGCAACATCGCCCGCGCCACATGCCAGCCCTCGCCCAGATGCACTTTCACTCGACGATCGCCGGCCATGTTGTCCTTGAGCAACACGCCATCTTCGGGATGCTTCTCGTTGAGCATCACCCGATCCTGCGGCCGCGTCAGACGCCGTGCCAGCTCCGGCGAACCCGGGTAATAGCGCAACTGGCCATCCGGGTTCATCTCGTGCAGCACCTTCATGTAGTCGGCGGTCAGCGCCGGCAGATCCGGCTGAGCCCACAACCGCGCAATGCCTTCCAGGTACTCGCCGGTGCGATTGGCCTGATCGCCCTGCAAGTCATACAGACCGATGCCGGCATGCGTGTCGAGATAGGCAAACGGCTGCTCCTTGCGCGACATCAGGGCGATGAGGCGGGTCAAGGTCAGGTGTTTGAACACATCGGCGTGATTGCCGACATGGAAGGCGTGACGATAATTCATGGTTGCTCCTGCGAGGGCCGCAAAGTTTACCTTTTACCGGGCGGCAAGTCAGGGGTTGGCGGCTGAGCGGACAAAAGCCTGCCCCTCACCCTAACCCTCTCCCGGAGGGAGAGGGGACTGACGGTGGTGATCTTGCGAGTTACATCGACCTGAGTGATCGACTTGATCTCAGGCTTGGCCAAGCGTAGATAAGCGCGCAAGTCGCAAGTCGTCACACGACCAGTCCCCAGAAAGAACACCACCATCCAGGCTTGGCCAAGCGAGTTCACCACTGAAGTCGCAGGTCGGCGTACATCACCCAGACAACTCGGTCAGTCCCCTCTCCCTCTGGGAGAGGGCTAGGGTGAGGGGCTTTGCTTTTATAGCGTTAAACTGGCAAACCATGAACGACAGGAAGTCAAAAACTCATGCGATATCTGATCATCTGTTTACTCAGCCTTCTTAGTCCATACCTCGCCCTTGCCGACGAAACCCACATTGAACAGGCACGCCAGACACTAAAGAACTACGGGCTGAGCCACTGCATCCTGAAGCCATTCAACGAACGCTCAGCGCTGGAAAAAGACATTGCACTGTCCGCCAATGCCTATTCGTTCATGGGCAAAGGCATGCATACCATCCTGCAAAATGAAGACACGCTGCAGGTGCTGCACGATCCCTATAAAGAAACCCGAAACTACGTGTTGGCGGCTTACGAGCAGACACCTTCAAACAGCAAATACTCGAATGAAAAAGTAGTGTTTCTTGGGTGCCTGCATGTCTACAACTCCGAGGCGTTCAACATTTTTATCAAAACTCAGGATGCGTACATTTCCGACCGACGCGTTGATATCTATTAACGATCTGTTGATCTTTTTCAGGCGGGCATGCTGCGCAAGCGTCTGCCGATGACATCGAGCACATCACAGCCATCGCGCAATGGGATGGCGCACAGCAGGGCGAAGTCGCTGAGGATCACGGAGTCGCATTCGATCGAGCCGCGCATGCACATGTTTTCCAGGACCTGGACCACGGCGCGGATGCGATGGTTGGCGGCGTCCATGAGGATGTCGAGGGGCACGTGGGTGTCGACGAACAGGCTGGGCATGTCGCTGCAATTGCCGGTGAGGGCCATGAAGCGGTTGTCGGGGTGAGGAGTGATTTTTTCGTAGGGTGAATCAGTATGCATATTGGTCATTTTCCGGGTCCCATGATTGATAAACGTGAGCCGCCATCACACCTTCCTACGGGTTAGGGTGGCAGCTGTGCGCGGGAGTAGGAACCGAGCAATCATGGACCTCGGCCACGCCGAAGCGTGCCCCACGCACAGCCACCGCGAACGATCTTACGGACTTGAACCAAGTGCCGCAAAAAGCCAACGAACTGTAACGTCATGAATGCGGGAATCCTTCACCCTGCCACCACTCTCGCGGTGACAATGAAAAGACTATCCCTGCAACCCACCACGCACCAGTTCATGAAAACCGCCGCGATTCGAAGGAAACGTCCGAAGCGTTTGCCCCGAAATTTCACTCTGTCTCTGCCAGCAAAAACTCCAGAAGCGCCGATCGTGACGAATCTTCCGACATCGATAATTTGAAAAACTGCCCGACCTTGCAGCGCAAAACAGCCTCGGGAAACGCCTCGAACACGGCCGGTTGCTCCTCGCTCAGCCATTGCAAAGCATTGGCGATGCGTACGCTTGCATCAGTCTGCGCCAACAACGATTGCGGCACGCTCCACCACGGGAAGACCCGCCCCGAAACCAGCGCACGACCCCCGATTTCAATGGCCTGGCCATTGATCAAGACTCGTGAAACGACTGGCAGCAATTGCGCGGGAATGACCTCGTCAGAGTGCAAAAGAGGCCGCAGAAATCGACCATCCCAAAAGCGAAAAAACACCGCTTTACCGTCCGGCATCAGCACTTGAGTCAGGCTGCGGAAATGTTCGACCAGCACGTCAAGATCCGCCGAAGACACCGCCAACCATCCCCAATCCCGGGATTCTGTTTCCGCCACCCAACGTAAAAACTCACTGTCCGCAGCGACAATTCCCACATAGGGCATCACCGCGTCCCACTCGGCATAAATGGTCTCGGCCCAGACTGGATTCGCTGTGCCCTGCCAGGCTTTGAACGCATTGGCGTCGCTGGCGCGACTGAAAATGGCGAACAGTTGTTCCGACGCATGCAGCGGCTGCCGTGCCAGCCATTGTTCGGGCGTCATTTGTTCAGGCTGCACAGACACCGTCCTTGCACCGCTCACACTCTTCGCAGAAAGGTGCATCACCTTTGAGACTCATGATCTGTGCCGCGGTGAGAACCGCCGCCGGCGCAGCGGCCAGTTTCTCTGGCAAGCCCGGCACCACCGGTGCCGCACTCGTTGCCGCCATTGGCGAGCCACCCACAACAATCGGCACGCTGCTGAAAATTCCGCCGGGGCCGATGTTGATCCACTGTCCGCCGGCCTGAATCGTCGCGCTCGCGCCGCCATCAATGACCACTTGCTGGCCTGCGCTGATATGGATCTGCGCCGAGGCGCTGGTGGCCTGGCTGTTTACCCGAACCTGTCGGTCGCCGAGCACGGACAAATGATCATCCTGCCTGACTTCGGTCTGGCGCTGGCCGTGGGTGATGCGCTGTTCGTCGGCCTTGAGTTCATGGCGGGCAGTCCCTGTGACCACCACACTGCGCTGATTATCAACCTGCAACTGCTGGTCATTGAGCACATGCTGGGTCCAGTTGCGCTGGGCACGCAGGTAGATTTCCTCGGCGCCTTTTTTATCCTCGATGCGCAGTTCGTTATAACCGCCACCGCCGGGGCTGCTCTGGCTGCGGAACACGCTTCGGGTCTTGTCTGCCGGCAGATCCAGCGGCACCGGGGTCGCCGCATTCGGCAGGCAACCCATGACCAGCGGCTTGTCGGCATCGCCATCAATAAAGCCGACCAGCACTTCCATGCCGACTCGCGGAATCAACACGCTGCCGTAGTGATCGTGAGCCCAACCGGTCGCGACGCGCAGCCAGCAACTGGAGTGCTCGTTGAGTTCGCCATCACGATCCCAGGCCAGTTGCACTTTGACCCGGCCATATTCATCGCAATGGATTTCCAGGTCTTTCGGGCCGGTGACCACGGCAGGTTGATAGCCCGACATGCGCGGTTTTTCCAGGCACAGCGCCGGACGAAAGACCACGTCCCACGGCGTGGCGACGAAAGTATTGCGGTAGCCCTGGAAGGATTCGCCATCGCTGGTCACCGATTCCTCAAGCACCTGCGGCTGACGGCCGCGATGCTCGACACAGGTGAGCAACCACAGATCATTCCAGTCGCTGCGCGGATGCTCGGTGAGTTGCAGAAAATGCCCGCAGACCAATGAAGACTCGTCGCTGCTGCCCTCGGCCTGACGGTAATCGGCAACGTGCCGTTCCAGCGCACGGCGCGTCAGGTGTCTGCCGGTTTCACGATCACTGAATTGGCCGGGGAAGTGATAGTCCTCCAGCACCGGACGCTGCTCGCCGTCACTGCGACTTTCCAGAGACAGGCGTGGTTTTTCGAAGTTGTAGTCGCGCCGGGTGACGACGCTGGTGCGGGTTTCCACGCGCACGTTGAACCGTTGAATCGCCGGCGCGCCAGCCGACATGCCGCTGCCCGGCAAATACAGCGTCGGCTCGGGCAGCTTGGGGAACACAGTCTGGTCGTCGCCGAACACCAGCAAATGGCCTTCGGGGCTGTGCTGAAAGTGGTAATGAATGCCGACTTCGGCACACAGGCGCTGGATAAAGGCCAGATCGCTTTCGGCGTATTGCACGCAGTACTCGCGCTCCGGGTATTCGCTGCCCAGGCGAAATTCAAAGGCATCGCGCAGGATCGAATGGTCCTTGAGGATCTGCGTGATGATCTGCGGCACGCTCTGATGCTGAAAAATACGCTGGTTGATGCGATGCCCCAGATACGTCAGACGCGGGACAAGGCTGAGGTGATAGCGTGTCAGACGTTTCCCGGAGTCGCCCTGCCCGACCTGATAGATCTGACCATGAATACCGCAACCCTGAGCATCGAAACTCAGAAACGCCTGACCATGCAGCAGGCTTTCCAGATCCAGGTCCGGCCGCTCGCTGACCAGTTCCAGCTCGAAGCGAAAGGGTTGGCTGATGGCTTCCCTGCCCGTGAACTCAAGGACTTTGAGGTCATGCCGGGCGCCTTCGAGTGTCAACGTGAAACGCGGTTGATTGGCAGGCGCGAACATCCGATGTCTCTCTGCAGTGTGAGGGCGGGCGATTCTGCATGAGGGGCAAGGGGTGCTGAGCAGGTGACGGGAAATTCAGATTTGCCCTACGTGGTTTGCTGAAACGACCTTGTTAATTCGGCCGTTCGACTACAGACAATTCACTCAAACCTGCCACCCACCCTGTGTTGTTGAAGAATTACAGGCAACAAAAAACGGCCCGCTTCCTGTAGGAAACGGGCCGTTTTCATGTGAGCCGAAGCTCAGTCCATCACTTGTTCAGATGGAAGTCTTTTTCCGCTGCCTCGAAACGCTCAACCATGCCGCGAGTCGGTTCACCCGCCTTGCTGACAAAGTAGATGGCCAGGCTGGCGAAGATGAAGCCCGGAATGATTTCGTACAGACCCAGCAGTTCGAAATGCTTCCAGACCACCACGGTGATCGCGCCGACCAGAATACCGGCCAGTGCGCCGTTGCGGGTCATGTCTTTCCAGACCACCGAAATAAGCACCACCGGACCGAATGCAGCACCGAAACCGGCCCAGGCGTAGGACACCAGGCCCAGTACGCGGTTTTCCGGGTTGGCAGCCAGCGCGATAGCAATCAGGGCTACCAGCAGCACCATGGCACGACCGACCCAGACCAGCTCCAGTTGCGAAGCGGATTTGCGCAGGAAGGCTTTATAGAAGTCTTCGGTCAGGGCGCTCGAGCACACCAGCAACTGGCAGCTCAGGGTGCTCATCACCGCAGCCAGAATGGCCGACAGCAGTACACCGGCTACCCATGGGTTGAAGAGGATTTTCGCCAGTTCGATGAACACGCGCTCCGGGTTCTCGGTCACAGGACCGGCGACTTCCGGGTGCGCCGAGAAATAGGCGATACCGAAGAAGCCCACCGCAACGGTGCCGCCCAGGCACAGGATCATCCAGGCCATGGAAATGCGACGCGCCTTGGCGATCGATTTCACCGAATCCGCCGCCATGAAACGCGCGAGGATGTGCGGCTGGCCGAAGTAGCCCAGACCCCAGCCCATCAGCGAGATGATGCCGATGAAGGTGGTGCCTTTGAGCATGTCGAAGTTGCTTGGATCTTGCGCTTCGATGGCGAGGAACGTGGTGTCAACGCCGCCTGTGGCCAGCAGGACGATGATCGGCGTAAGGATCAGCGCGAAGATCATCAGCGTGGCTTGGACGGTGTCGGTCCAGCTCACTGCGAGGAAACCGCCGATGAAGGTGTAGGCAATCGTCGCCGCAGCACCGGCCCACAGCGCCGTTTCGTAGGTCATGCCGAACGTGCTTTCGAACAGACGGGCACCGGCGACGATGCCGGAAGCGCAATAGATGGTAAAGAACACCAGAATCACGATCGCCGAGATAATCCGCAGCAAGCCGCTTTTATCTTCGAAACGGCTGGAAAAGTAATCCGGCAGAGTCAGGGCATCGCCGTTGTGCTCGGTCTGCACACGCAGACGGCCGGCGACAAACAGCCAGTTCAGGTAGGCACCGACGATCAGGCCGATGGCGATCCAGCTTTCGGACAGACCGGACATGTAGATGGCGCCCGGCAGGCCCATCAGCAACCAGCCGCTCATGTCGGAGGCACCGGCAGACAGCGCGGTGACGACGCTGCCGAGGCTGCGACCACCGAGAATATAGTCGGAAAGGTTGTTGGTGGAGCGATAGGCCATCAAGCCGATCAGCACCATTGCTGCGATGTAGATCACGAACGTGATCAGGGTTGGATTGCTTACGCTCATTGAGTTACGCCCTGGCTTTGTTTTTATGTAGCGGCGGTGGTGAACCGCTCGCAAACGACGACGTTTGGCAGACGATCCGGGATCCCGCGCATTTAAGACTGATGTTTCCCCAGGAAAGCCATCAGCCGATGCACCGGGTTATTCCCGGTTGCACCTTGGCGGCGAATGCTATGCAACAAAGCAAATAAGGTGCAACCAGTTTCGCGAGAATTAGTTGCACCCAGTCGGATTAATCGACGATCGCCCCGTTTTTGCTCCCTTTTGTGGCAGTCATGGCTCTTTGCTAGAAGCAAAAGCACCAAGCAGGAGCAGCACTTTCGTACCAGAAATTATTTCCTGACGAGCTGCGTATTATTCCGGCAAAAAAAGGGTTGCACCCGGTTGCACCTCATTCAACGCACGGCTAATCTTGCGGCCAGCTGATGCCACGCAACTGTGGCAACCATGAGGATAAAAATATGGCTACCACCACCCTTGGGGTCAAACTCGATGACCCGACCCGCGAGCGCCTGAAGGCTGCCGCAACCTCGATTGATCGCACGCCGCACTGGCTGATCAAGCAGGCAATTTTCAATTACCTGGAAAAACTCGAGGGTGGTGCAACCCTGACCGAGTTGAACGGTTTGACCGCCAAAGACGCCGATGACGCAGGCGAAGTGCAGACCGATCACGCTCACCAATGCTTCCTCGAATTCGCTGAAAGCATCCTGCCGCAATCGGTTCTGCGTGCTTCGATCACCGCCGCCTACCGCCGCCCTGAGCCGGAAGTGGTGCCGATGCTGATCGAGCAGGCGCGCCTGCCGGCACCGATGGCCGAAGCCACCAACAAACTCGCCGCGACCATCGCCGAAAAACTGCGCAACCAGAAAAGTGCCGGCGGTCGTGCCGGTATTGTTCAAGGTCTGTTGCAGGAATTCTCCCTCTCGTCCCAGGAAGGCGTGGCGCTGATGTGCCTGGCCGAAGCGCTGCTGCGCATCCCGGACAAAGGCACCCGCGATGCGCTGATCCGCGACAAGATCAGCACCGGCAACTGGCATCCGCACCTGGGCAACAGCCCTTCGCTGTTCGTCAATGCCGCCACCTGGGGCTTGCTGCTGACTGGCAAACTGGTCTCCACCCACAACGAAGCCGGCCTGACTTCGTCGCTGAGCCGCATCATCGGCAAGAGCGGCGAGCCGATGATCCGCAAGGGCGTCGACATGGCCATGCGTCTGATGGGCGAGCAGTTCGTGACCGGCGAAACCATCGCCGAAGCGCTGGCCAATGCGAGCAAGTTCGAAGCCAAGGGCTTCCGTTATTCCTACGACATGCTCGGTGAAGCGGCACTCACCGAAGTCGACGCACAGAAATACCTGGCCTCGTACGAACAGGCGATCCACTCGATCGGCAAAGCGTCCCACGGACGTGGGATTTATGAAGGCCCGGGCATTTCCATCAAGCTCTCGGCACTGCACCCGCGTTACAGCCGTGCGCAGTACGAGCGGGTGATGGACGAGCTGTACCCGCGTCTGCTGTCGCTGACCCTGCTGGCCAAGCAATACGACATCGGCCTGAACATCGACGCCGAAGAAGCCGACCGCCTCGAGCTGTCGCTGGATCTGCTCGAACGTCTGTGCTTCGAGCCGCAACTGACTGGCTGGAACGGCATCGGTTTCGTTATCCAGGCTTACCAGAAGCGTTGCCCGTACGTGATCGACTACGTGATCGATCTGGCTCGCCGCAGCCGTCATCGCCTGATGATCCGCCTGGTGAAAGGCGCGTACTGGGACAGCGAAATCAAACGCGCCCAGGTCGAGGGTCTGGAAGGCTATCCGGTCTACACCCGCAAGGTGTACACCGACGTTTCCTACATTGCTTGCGCACGCAAACTGCTGTCGGTGCCGGAAGTCATCTACCCGCAATTCGCCACGCACAACGCCCACACCCTGTCGGCCATTTACCACATCGCCGGTCAGAACTATTACCCGGGCCAGTACGAATTCCAGTGCCTGCACGGCATGGGCGAACCGCTCTACGAGCAGGTTGTCGGCAAGGTTTCCGAGGGCAAGCTGAACCGTCCGTGCCGCGTGTACGCACCGGTCGGCACTCACGAAACCCTGCTGGCTTACCTCGTACGTCGCTTGCTGGAAAACGGCGCGAACACTTCGTTCGTCAACCGCATCGCCGACCAGTCGATTTCGATTCAGGAACTGGTGGCCGATCCGGTGGCACAGATCGAGCAGATGGCCACCGTGGAAGGCGGTTTCGGCCTGCCGCACCCGCGCATTCCGCTGCCGCGTGATCTGTACGGTGCCGAGCGCGCCAACTCCAGCGGCATCGACATGGCCAACGAACATCGCTTGGCCTCGCTGTCCTGCGCCCTGCTCGCCACCGCGCACAATGACTGGAAAGCCGCGCCGATGCTCGGTTGCGCCTCCAGCAACGAAACGCCGGTTGCGGTGCTGAACCCGTCCGATCACCGCGATGTGGTCGGTCACGTTCAAGAAGCTACCGTCGAAGACGTCGACAACGCCATTCAATGCGCGCTGAACGCCGCGCCGATCTGGCAGGCCACCCCGCCGGCCGAACGTGCGGCAATTCTGGAACGTGCCGCTGACTTGATGGAAGGCGAGATCCAGCCGCTGATGGGCCTGTTGGCTCGCGAAGCCGGCAAGACCTACGCAAACGCCATCGCCGAAGTCCGCGAAGCCGTCGATTTCCTGCGTTATTACGCAGTGCAGGCGCGCAACGATTTCAGCAACGACGCCCACCGCCCACTCGGTCCGGTGGTGTGCATCAGCCCGTGGAACTTCCCGCTGGCAATCTTCAGCGGCCAAGTCGCTGCGGCATTGGCCGCAGGCAACCCGGTACTGGCCAAACCGGCTGAGCAGACTCCGCTGGTCGCCGCTCAAGCCGTGCGCCTGATGCTCGAAGCCGGCATCCCGGAAGGCGTGCTGCAACTGCTGCCGGGCCGTGGTGAAACCGTCGGCGCCGGTCTGGTCGGTGACGAACGCGTCAAAGGCGTGATGTTCACTGGTTCCACCGAAGTCGCGCGCTTGCTGCAACGCAACATCGCTGGCCGTCTCGACAGCCAGGGCCGTCCGATTCCGCTGATCGCCGAAACCGGTGGCCAGAACGCGATGATCGTCGATTCCTCGGCGTTGACTGAACAAGTGGTGATCGACGTGGTGTCGTCGGCCTTCGACAGTGCCGGTCAGCGCTGCTCGGCGCTGCGGGTACTGTGCCTGCAGGAAGATTCCGCCGATCGCGTCATCGAAATGCTCAAAGGTGCCATGGCCGAAAGCCGTCTCGGCAACCCGGAGCGTCTGTCCGTGGACATCGGCCCGGTGATCGACGCCGAAGCCAAGGCGGGCATCGACAAGCACATCCAGGGCATGCGCGACAAAGGTCGCAATGTTTACCAGGTTGCGATTGCCGACAGTGAAGAGGTCAAGCGCGGCACCTTCGTCATGCCGACCCTGATCGAGCTGGAAAGCTTCGACGAACTGCAACGCGAAATCTTCGGCCCGGTACTGCACGTGGTGCGCTACAAGCGCAAAGAGCTGGATCAACTGATCGGCCAGATCAATGCCTCCGGTTATGGCCTGACGCTGGGCGTGCACACGCGCATCGACGAGACCATCGCCAAGGTGATCGACAACGTCAACGCCGGTAACGTCTACGTCAACCGCAACATCGTCGGTGCCGTGGTCGGCGTGCAGCCATTCGGCGGCGAAGGCCTGTCGGGTACTGGCCCGAAAGCCGGCGGCCCGCTGTATCTGTACCGCCTGCTGTCGACGCGCCCGAGCGACGCCATCGAGCAATCCTTCGCGCGCGGTGATGCCATCGTCGCCCCGGACGTGCGTTTGCGCGATGCCATGAGCCAATCGTTGAACGCGCTGAAAGCCTGGGCCGACAACAACAAGTTCGCCGACCTGAGCACCCTGTGCGTGCAATACGCAGCGCAATCGCAGAGCGGCATCACCCGGGTGCTGGCAGGTCCCACCGGCGAGAAAAACAGCTACGCGATCCTGCCGCGCGAGCACGTGCTGTGCCTGGCGGAAGTTGAAGGTGATCTGCTGACGCAACTGGCGGCGGTGCTGGCGGTGGGCGGTTCGGCGGTGTGGCCGGAAACCGAGCTGACCAAGTCGTTGTTCGCCCGTCTGCCGAAGGAAGTGCAGGCGCGGATCAAACGCGTTGCCGACTGGAACAAGGACGAAGTGGTGTTCGATGCCGTGCTGCATCACGGCCACTCCGACCAGTTGCGCGGCGTCTGCCAGCAGATCGCCCAGCGTGGCGGTGCAATCGTTGGCGTTCAGGGCCTGTCCCAGGGCGAGACCAACATTGCCCTGGAGCGTCTGGTGATCGAACGGGCATTGAGCGTTAACACCGCTGCGGCGGGGGGTAATGCCAGCTTGATGACGATCGGTTAAACCCGATAAACCGGGCACCTGCATAGGTGTCCGGCATAGCAACAATCCCTGTGGGAGCTGGCTTGCCAGCGATAGCGATTTTTCAGTCAACCATCAATGTTGACTGAACTGCCGCCATCGCTGGCAAGCCAGCTCCCACAGTTGTTTTCGGCGCTTGTTAAGTCCGCGCGCGGCTCCAACATCACGCTTATCAATCATCCTGTTCAGTCTTTATCAGCACGCCTAGACTCGGCCCAACCCCAATTTCCAGGTAGGCCGCCATGTCCGAGACGCTGCTCAGTTCCCGCAATCTGGCTTTCGAGCTGTACGAAGTCCTCGATGCCGAGGGCCTGACCCGGCGCGAGCGCTTTGCCGAGCACAATCGCGAGACCTTCGACGCCGCCATCGGCACCGCGCGCAACATCGCCGAAAAGTATTTCGCCCCGCACAACCGCAAGGGCGATGAAAACGAGCCGCGCTATGAAGATGGCCAGGCCATTCTGATTCCCGAAGTGAAACCGGCGGTGGATGCCTTTCTCGAGGCAGGATTTCTTAACGCCGCACGCAGTTTTGAAGCGGGCGGCATGCAATTACCGACCCTGCTGTCGCAAGCCTGCTTCGCTCACTTTCAGTCCGCCAACGCAGCGTCGACCTCGTACCCGTTCCTGACCATGGGCGCGGCCAATCTGATCGAGAGCTTCGGCAGCGAAGAGCAGAAACAGCGCTTCCTGCAACCGATGATCGACGGACGCTTCTTCGGCACCATGGCCCTGACCGAGCCGCATGCCGGTTCGTCACTGTCGGATATTCGTACCCGCGCCGAGCCTGCATCCGACGGCACCTATCGCCTGAAGGGCAACAAGATTTTCATTTCCGGTGGCGACCATCCGCTGTCGGAAAACATCGTGCACATGGTTCTGGCCAAACTGCCCGACGCCCCACCGGGGGTGAAAGGTATTTCGCTGTTTATCGTGCCGAAGTTTCTGGTCAACGACGACGGCAGCCTCGGCCAGCGCAACGACGTGCTGCTCGCCGGCTTGTTCCACAAGATGGGCTGGCGCGGCACCACATCGACGGCGCTTAACTTCGGCGATAACGGCGAGTGCGTCGGCTATCTGGTAGGCAAACCGCACCACGGTTTGAGCTACATGTTCCAGATGATGAACGAAGCACGAATCGGCGTCGGCATGGGCGCGGTGATGCTCGGCTATGCCGGTTACCTGTATTCGCTGGAATATGCGCGTGAGCGGCCGCAGGGCCGGGTGCCGGACAGCAAGGATCCAAGCACAGCGCCGGTGGCGATCATTCAGCACGCGGACGTCAGACGCATGTTGCTGACGCAGAAATCCTACGTCGAAGGGGCATTTGACCTCGGCCTGTATGCCGCGCGTTTGTTCGATGACACCACCACGCTGGAAACCGAAGCCGAACGCAAACAGGCTCATGAGCTGCTGGACCTGCTGACGCCCATCGTCAAATCCTGGCCTTCGGAGTTCTGCCTCAAAGCCAACGAACTGGCGATCCAGATTCTTGGCGGCCACGGCTACACCCGTGAGTACCCGGTGGAGCAGTACTACCGCGACAACCGCTTGAATCCGATCCACGAAGGCACCCACGGCATCCAGTCGCTGGATTTGCTCGGGCGCAAATTGGCGCAGAACGGTGGCGCCGGTCTCAAGCAGCTGATTCGATTGATCGCCAACACGGCCGAACGTGCCACTGCATACGATTCGTTGACCACCCTGCGCGAACCGCTGGAAAAACTCGTGGCCCGCTTGCAAACCGTGACCATCGGCCTGCTCACCGATCTGGCCCAAGGCAAGATCAACAGCAGCCTGGCGAACTCGGCGCTGTACTTGAAAGTGTTCGGCCACGCAGTGATCGGCTGGCGCTGGCTGGAGCAGGCGATCCGCGCCGAGGAAGGCCTGGCCAAAGGCAATTCGGCGGATGTCGACTTCTATAAGGGCAAGTTGCAGGCGGCGCGGTATTTCCTGACATGGGAAGTGCCGGGTTGCCAGCATGAGCTGGACTTGCTGGAGGCGCGGGATGATACGTGTCTGGGGATGCGGGAGGAGTGGTTCTGATCTGCAAGTTGTTTAGCGACTGAAACCATTCGCGAGCAGGCTCGCTCCCACAGGACAGGTGATGTTCACAGGACGCGTGAACACGCCGAATCCAATGTGGGAGCGAGCCTGCTCGCGAAGGCGTCAGCTCAGGCGATACAGCTTCAACTCAACTTGAACCCACCCATCTGCCGCGCCAGATCATCCGCCAGCTTCTGCAACATCTGGCAGTCTTCGCGACAAGCCCTGACCTCCCCCGCCGTCGCCCGTGCCAGATCGGAAATCCCCTGCACGTTGCGGTTGATCTCTTCAGTCACCGCCGACTGCTCTTCGGTTGCCGTCGCCACCTGATGGTTCATATCGCTGATGCGCTCGACCTGACCGGTGATCGCCGTCAGCGACGCGCCGGTACGCTGGCTCGATTCAACCCCGGTGCCGGTCGCGGCCTGGCCGGTGCGCATCGATGACACGGCGTTTTCCGCGCCTTGCTTGAGGCTGCCGATCATCAGTTGAATTTCGTCGGTCGAGGCCTGGGTCCTGCGCGCGAGGGTGCGCACTTCATCGGCGACCACCGCGAAGCCACGGCCCATGTCGCCAGCGCGGGCGGCTTCGATGGCGGCGTTGAGTGCGAGCAGATTGGTCTGTTCGGAAACGCCACGAATCACCGCCAGCACCGAATCGATCGACGCCACTTGCTGCGCCAGCTCACCCACTGCGCCCGCCGCTAAGCCGATCTCATCGGACATGCTTTCGATATGACGGATCGAGCCACCGACCACTTCCCGTGCCTGCAACGCCTCATCGCGCGCGGTTTGCGAGGCAAGCGCGGCGTTGCCAGCATTCTGCGCGATCTCCTGCACGGTCAGGCCCATTTCGTGGACGGCGGTGGCTACCATGTCGGTCATTTCCTGCTGCCGGCCGGAACGCTCGGCGGTGTTGTCCACCACCGTCGCCACTTGCCCTACGGCCGTGCGCAGGCGCTCGCTGGTGGTCAGCACTTCGCCGATCATCGCGCGCTGGCTGTCGAGGAAACGGTTGAAGCCGCGCGCGAGGTCGCCCAGCTCATCGGCACGGCTGGAATCTAACCGGTGAGTCAAATCTCCACCACCGCTACCGATGGCCACCAGCGCCCGTGTTACTTGTCGAATCGGTCGCACCAGCCCCTGCGCCAGCCACACCACCAACGCCAGGCAGACCAACGCCACCACCAGACCGATGCCGCCACTCATCCACATCGCTTTCCGTGCTTCGGCGTAGATCTGCGACTGCGGCACTTCGGCCACCAGCGTCCAGCCGAGATCGCGCAGCGGCAGGCTGAAGGCGAGGAAGTCTTCACCGTCGCGCTGGAAGCTGCTGTTGACCGCATCCTTGTGCCCCATCAGCGCTTGCGCCGCATTGGTACCGATCTGCTCGGTCAAGGTGCGTTTACCGCTGAACTGCGCCTCAGGATGGACCTGAATCAGACCGTCGGAACGCACGAGATAGACCTTGCCGCGTTCACCGAAACTGAAATTGTGGATCAGCTCCGATAGCTCTTTCATGCTCAGCCCGAGCCCGGCGACACCGACAACTTTACCGGCCTGCTCGACCTTCAGATCGATGAACAGGGCCAGCTCGCCAGTGGCGCCGTCGTTGTCGATATTGAGGGTGCGCGGCTGATTGCTGTCGAGAAAGGAATAGAACCAGGCGTCGGCCGGTTTCGCGCGACTGAGGGTGCGGTCCAGGCCTTTTTCGGTGATGTAGTGATTGGATTCGGTGCCGATGATCAGCGCAGTGAAGGCCTTGTGTTCGGCGCGGATGCCTTCCAGATACTGGGCGAAGAGCGCAGTTTTGCTGCTGTCCTCGCCTGTCGCCAGCCAGTCACGCACCATGGTGTTGCTGGCGATGTCCTTGGCGGCGGTGAGCGGTTGTATGAGGATGCGTTCGATATCGTTGCGCGTCGCTTCGATACTCGACGGCAGCGCTTGTTCGACCAGATAGCTCTGGGCGAGGCGGTTGACCACCAGGGTATAAATGCCAACCACGATCACGATGCTGATCAGCAGGGCCGTGCCCATGCCGAGAATCAACTGCCACTGAATACTGCGTCGCCACCACTGCATGGAGCACCCCCAAGGAATAAGTGGCCGAAACACTGCAACAGCCGTGCCGATTGTATACAAACCAACCGACAATCTATTCCCTGGTTGTGCGCAACCTCATCAGCCCTGACTGATGGTCTTGGCAATGGTCTCGACCGTGGCGCTGACTTGCTCTTGATAACGCTCGAGTTCTGCTTTGTGCTGCTTCTTCATTTCGATCTGCTGCGAGCACAGATTCATCGCAGCCAGCACCAGCAAACGGTCGCCGATCAGCGTCGGGTATTTGCGCTTGGTGTCTTCCAGCGCTGCCTTGAGCATCATCGCCGCGTCCAGCAGGGTCTGTTCTTCCCCGGCCGGTGCCTTGATCGAATAGTCCTCGCCGAGAATGGAGATGACTTTTACCCCTGCTGTGCCGTGGTTCATGCGCTGACAGGACCGGCATTGACGCGATCAACCAGCGCTTGGATGCGCGCGGCGGTGGCGCCGTGTTTTTCTTCCTGCTCCATCAGGTTCAGCTGCAGGTTTTCGTTTTCATCCTTGGCCTGGGCCAGTTCCGTGGACAGGGTCTGGTTGGTCTGCAGCAAGGTCTGGTTCTGTTGCACCAGGTCGCTGACGAGCTGTTCCAATTGGCTGAGGGATGCTTCCAACATTTTGATCTTCCAAGCGTTTTTCAAAGGGCGCGTACGATAAAGAAAAGTCACCACGGATGCCAGGGTTAAACCGGCGCAAGGCCTTGATTTTCCTGGGTGGCGAAGCTTCTCGCGAGTTTAAAAGACTGTGATTGGTCGATCTGGTTCCTGCACTTCGTCGCTCAAGCCTGTCTGCGACAAATACGCACACCACCTCAAGACTTTAGTCGTATGACCGATAAGTCACCCATACAGCAGTCTCAGCCCGCATGGATGCGGCCCTTTTCGGTATCCGCCCATGTCCCTTCGCAATATGAATATCGCCCCACGGGCGTTCACCGGCTTCGCCCTGATCGGCGGCCTGATGTTGATTCTCGGCGTGTTTGCGCTGAATCAGATGAGCAAGATCCGCGCGGCCGGCGAAGACATCGCCACCGCCAGCGTGCCATCGATCAAGGCCCTCGACGAATTCACCCAGCTGACCCTGCGCCTGCGCGTGCTGTCCTATCGTTTGCTGATCAACCGCGAACCCGACGTGCAGCAGAAAACCATCGAGCTGTTCGACCTGCGCAATCGCCAGATCGCCGATGCGCAACGCGCATACGAGCCACTGATCGAAGGCCCGCAGGAACGTGCGGCGTACGATCAGTACGTGCAATTGCTGGCGCAGTACCGTCAGCTCGAAGAGCGCATGAAAACCCTGTCGCGCAACAATCAGATCGACGAGTTGCGGCAGATGCTCAACAGCGATTTGCTGAGCAATTCGGAAGCGGTGAATACCGCGCTGGCGCGCTTGCTGGATATCAACACCCAGCAGATCGCCGAGACTGATCAGGGCGCGAAGGATCAGTACTCGCTGTCGTTCAATCTGGTGGTGACCCTGCTGGTGATCGCCAGCGGCCTAACCCTGCTGTTCGCCTGGTTGCTGACCGTGAGCATTACCAAGCCGATTTCCAAGGCACTCGAGGCGGCGGAAACCATCGCCGAAGGCAACCTCACCCAGCCGATCCATGTCGATGGCGAAGATGAAGCCGGGCGCCTGCTGGCGGCGATGGCGAAGATGCAATCGAAGCTGCGCGACACCCTGCAGCGCATCTCCGGTTCGGCCACACAGCTTGCGTCCGCTGCGGAAGAGCTGAACAGCGTCACCGATGAAAGTGCTCGCGGCCTGACCCAGCAGAACAACGAAATCGAGCAGGCCGCCACTGCGGTCAATGAGATGACCAGCGCTGTCGAAGAGGTCGCGCGCAACGCGGTCAGCACTTCGGAAGCCTCGAAAAACGCCACCACTTCGGCGGGCGACGGTCGTGATCTGGTGCAGGAAACCGTCAGCGCCATCGAACGCATGAGCGCCGATGTGCAGAGCACCGCGTCGCTGATCGGCGCCCTGGCCAATGAGTCCCGCGACATCGGCAAGGTGCTCGACGTGATTCGTGGCCTCGCCGACCAGACCAACCTGCTGGCATTGAACGCAGCGATCGAAGCGGCGCGCGCCGGTGAGGCCGGGCGTGGTTTCGCCGTAGTGGCGGACGAAGTGCGCGCTCTGGCCCATCGCACCCAGCAGTCGACCAGCGAAATCGAACGCATGATCGGCAGCATCCAGAGCGGCACCGAACACGCCGTGGATTCGATGCGCAACAGCACCGAGCGCGCCGAATCGACGCTGAACATCGCCCGTGGCGCCGGGATGTCGCTGGACACCATCAACAGCGCCATCGTCGAAATCAACGAGCGCAACCTGGTCATCGCCAGCGCCGCCGAAGAGCAGGCGCAGGTGGCGCGGGAAGTCGATCGCAATCTGGTCAACATCCGCGATCTGTCGGTGCAATCGGCGACCGGCGCCAATCAGACCAGCGCAGCAAGCAATGAGCTGTCGCGGTTGGCGCTGGATCTGAACAACATGGTTGGGCGGTTCAGCCTGTAACACACCTCGCTGGAGCTTCCCCTGTGGTGAGGGGATTTATCCCCGTTGGGTGGCGAAGCCGCCCCAAAAGCAGCGTATGCGGTTCCCTTTAAGGATCCGCGTACAGCGGTTTTACGACGGCTGCGCCGCCGAACGGGGATGAATCCCCTCGCCACAGTCATCACTCGCCGCATTTCCAGGGTGATTCTGCAGAAAAGCTTTTTGACAGCATCACATTTCAACAGGTTAGAATCGCTGGCACGCAGACTGCATGGTCAGTTTGTGCCTCGTCTTTACGCTTCTGGAGTACTGCCTTTGAATGCGACGACCATCAACAGCCTGTTCTTGATCGGCGCGTTGCTGGTAGGCGCAAGCATTCTTGTCAGTTCTCTTTCTTCACGTCTCGGCATTCCGATTCTGGTCATCATTCTCGCGGTCGGCATGGCTGCCGGGGTCGATGGTGGCGGGATCATTTTCGATAACTACCCGACGGCCTATCTGGTCGGCAACCTCGCCCTGGCAGTGATCCTGCTCGACGGCGGCTTGCGTACGCGGGTGTCGAGTTTCCGCGTGGCCTTGTGGCCGGCGCTGTCGCTGGCCACGGTCGGGGTGTTGATCACCACCGGGCTGACCGGCATGGCCGCTGCGTGGCTGTTCGACCTCAATCTGATTCAGGGCCTGCTGATCGGCGCCATCGTCGGTTCGACCGACGCCGCTGCGGTGTTCTCGCTGCTCGGCGGTAAAGGCCTCAACGAACGGGTCAGCGCCAGTCTGGAAATCGAATCCGGCAGCAACGACCCGATGGCGGTGTTTCTCACCGTCACCCTGATCGACATGCTCGCCAGCGGCGAAACCGGCCTGCACTGGAGCCTGCTGACCCACCTGATCCGCGAATTCGGCATCGGTGGTGTGATCGGTCTGGGCGGCGGTTGGGTGATGCTGCAACTGGTCAATCGCATCAATCTCGCCGCCGGGCTCTATCCGATCCTGATCATTGCTGGCGGTCTGGTGGTGTTCGCGCTGACCAACGCCTTGCATGGCAGCGGCTTCCTCGCTGTCTATCTGTGCGGTCTGGTGATCGGCAACCGCCCGGTGCGCAGCCGCCACGGCATTCTGCACATGCTCGACGGCATGGCCTGGCTGGCGCAGATCGGCATGTTCCTGGTGCTGGGCCTGCTGGTCACGCCCCACGATCTGCTGCCGATCGCCCTGCCCGCCCTCGGTCTGGCGCTGTGGATGATTCTCTTCGCGCGGCCGCTGTCGGTGATGGTCGGCCTGCTGCCGTTCAAGGCCTTTCACGGTCGCGAAAAAGCCTTTATTTCCTGGGTCGGCCTGCGCGGCGCGGTGCCGATCATTCTCGCGGTGTTCCCGCTGATGGCCGGGCTGCCGCAAGCGCAGTTGTATTTCAATCTGGCGTTCTTCATCGTGTTGGTGTCGCTGCTGGTGCAGGGCACGAGCCTGCCGTGGGTGGCCAAGCTGCTCAAGGTGACGGTGCCGCCGGAACCCGCGCCGATTTCCCGGGCGGCACTGGAAGTGCACGTCACCAGCGAGTGGGAACTGTTCGTTTACAAGCTCGGCGCGGAGAAATGGTGCATCGGTTCGCCCCTGCGTGAGTTGAAAATGCCCGAAGGCACACGCATCGCGGCGCTGTTTCGTGGCCAGCAACTGCTCCATCCGTCGGGTAGTACGGTGCTGGAAGTCGATGATTTGCTGTGTGTTATTGGCCATGAACACAACTTGCCGGCCCTCGGCAAACTGTTCAGCCAGGCACCGCAACGCGGCCTCGATCTGCGTTTCTTCGGCGACTTCGTGCTCGAAGGAGACGCCCAGCTTAAAGCGGTTGCAGCGCTGTATGGCTTGCCGGCCGAAGGCATCGATCCGGACATGACCCTGGGTGCGTTCATTGCGCAAAAAGTCGGGGGTGCTCCCATCGTCGGCGACCAGGTGGAGTGGAACAACACCCACTGGACGGTGGCGGTCATGGACGGGAACAAGATCGGCAAAGTGGGCGTCAGATTCCCCGAAGGAAGTCGCCCGGGCCCCGGACTCTTCCTCTAAACTGCTCCCACTCTCACTTGCTTGACCGGTCTCTATGCCTACCCTGCGCTCCTTTTTCGCCGCGGCCCTGCTGGGCCTCAGTCTTGTCGTCGGCCCGCTGCATGCTGCCGAACCACCGTCCAGCGATGCCGTGCAGGCCAGCCTCGACAAGCTGGCCGACAGCAAACTGCCGGACGCCGACAAGAAGACCCTGCAGACCGTGCTGCAGAACACCCTCAATCAGCTGAACAACCAGCGTGATTACGAGCAGAAACTGATCGATCTCAAGCGTCAGCTGGCCAACGCGCCGAAGCAGACGATTGAAAATACCCGCGAACTGAGCCGCCTCAAGGCCACCGCACCGGTGCCGGTCGCGCAGCGTTTTCCTAAGGAGTCGATTCAGCAACTGGAGCAGATCCTTACCGATCGCTCGACCCAGCAGAGCGATCTGCAAAAAGCCCTGGCCGAAGCCAACAGCCTGATCATCACCGCACAGACTCGCCCCGAGCGTGCGCAGGCGGAAATTTCCGCCAGCCAGACGCGCATCCAGCAGATCAACACCATCCTCAAATCCGGCAAGGACACCGGCAAAACCGTCACCGCCGAACAGCGCGACCAGTTGAACGCCGAACTGGCCGCACTCAATGCGCTGATTCCGCTGCGCCGCCAGGAACTGGCCGGCAACACCCAGTTGCAGGATCTCGGCAATGCCCAGCACGACTTGCTTTCGGAGAAATCCGATCGCCTGGACCGCGAGATCCAGGAACTGCAAACCCTGATCAACCAGAAACGTCTGGCGCAGTCGCAGGAAACCGTTACCCAGCAATCGATCGAAGCGCAGAAGGCCGGCGGCAGCAGCCTGCTGGCGAGCGAGAGCGCGACCAACCTCAAGCTTTCCGACTATTTGCTCAAGAGCACCGACCGTCTCAACGAAGTCACGCAGCAGAACCTGCAGACCAAACAGCAACTCGACACCCTGACCCAGAGCGATTCGGCACTGGACGAGCAAATCAACGTGCTCAAGGGCAGCCTGCTGCTGTCGAAAATCCTCTACAAACAGAAGCAGGCGCTGCCGCACTTGAAGGTCGACCGCGACCTCGCCGACCAGATTGCCGATATTCGCCTGTATCAGTTCGATGTCAGCCAACAGCGGGAGCTGCTGAGCAATCCGGCGACCTACGTCGACAATTTGCTGGCCACGCAGCCGCCGGAGCAGGTCACGCCGCAATTGCGCAAAAGCCTGCTCGATCTGGCTAACACCCGCGCTGATCTGCTCGAGCGGCTGAACCGCGAGTTGAGCGCGATGCTCAACGAATCGATCACCCTGCAGCTCAACCAGAAACAATTGCTGAGCACCGCGCAAAGCCTGCGCGCGACCCTCGACGAACAGATGTTCTGGATCCCCAGCAACAAGCCGCTGGACGTGGAATGGATGCGCGGTGTGCCCGAGCGCCTGGAGCGGCAGGTCAACACCCTGCCCTGGGCGTCGAGCCTGAGCGAACTGACTGACGGCCTGACCCAGCGCCCGCTGCTGTTCCTGCCATTGGCGCTGCTGATCGGCGCCCTGTTGTGGCGACGCAAGGCGCTGTACGGACGACTCAACAAGGTTCACCAGGACATCGGCCACTTCAAGCGCGACAGCCAGTGGCACACGCCGCAGGCGATTCTGATCAACATCCTGTTGGCGATGCCGGTGGCGCTGGGTCTGGCGCTGTGCGGTCTGGCCTTGCAGATCGACGCGCGCGGGCAGAACGCCAACATGGGCGCGGCGCTGTTGCAGATGGGCCAGGCCTGGCTGGTGTTCTACACCGCGTACCGGATCCTCGCGCCGGGTGGCGTGGCGGAATTGCACTTCCGCTGGGAAAAACCGCAGGTCGAGTTCCTTCAGGGCTGGGTGCGTCGACTCGGCCTGGTAGTAATGGCGCTGGTCGCCGTGGTAGCCGTCGCCGAGTTGCAACCAGCGGCGCTGGCTGATGACGTGCTCGGCATGCCGGTGGTGCTGACCTGCTACGCCTTGATGGCGTGGCTGCTCAGTCGCCTGCTGATCAGCAGCCCGACGCACCAGAACGCTTCGCTGTTCCGCAAAGCCGTCGGAGTGATGTTCACCCTGCTGCCGATCGCCCTGTTTGTCGCGGTGTGCTTCGGCTACTACTACACCGCGCTGAAACTCAGCGATCGCTTGATCAACACCCTGTACCTGCTGATGTTCTGGCTGGTGATCGAGGCCACCTTTGTGCGGGGCCTGAGCGTTGCCGCGCGGCGTCTGGCTTACCAGCGCGCGCTGGCCAAGCGGCAGGCGGCGAAAGAGGCCGGCGACGGCGAAGCGGTGATCGAAGAGCCGACCCTGGACATCGAAAAGGTCAACGAACAGTCCCTGCGCCTGATCCGCCTGGCCCTGCTCGGCGGTTTCATCGCGGCGCTGTACTGGGTCTGGTCGGACCTGATTTCGGTGTTCTCGTATCTGGACAACATCACCCTCTACGAATACACCAGCGGCACCGGCGCCAACATGAGCATGGTGCCGATCAGCATCGGCGACATGCTCGGCGCGCTGATCATCATCGGCATCACCTTCGCTCTGGCGCGCAACTTGCCCGGCCTGCTCGAAGTGTTCGTGCTGTCCAAACTCAATCTGGCCCAGGGCAGCGCTTATGCGACAACCACGCTGCTGTCCTACGTGATTGCCGGCGTTGGTTTTGTCACCACCCTGTCGACCCTCGGCGTCAGTTGGGACAAGTTGCAATGGCTGGTGGCAGCGCTGTCGGTGGGCCTCGGTTTCGGTATGCAGGAGATCTTCGCCAACTTCATCTCCGGCATCATGATCCTCTTCGAACGCCCGGTGCGGATCGGCGACACCATCACCATCGGCAACCTCTCGGGCACGGTGAGCAAGATCCGCATCCGCGCCACGACCATCACGGATTTTGACCGCAAGGACATCATTGTCCCAAACAAGACGTTCATCACCGGACAACTGATCAACTGGTCGCTGACCGACACCATCACCCGCGTCACGTTGAAACTCGGCGTCGATTACGGCTCGGATCTGGATCTGGTCAAGGAACTGCTGCTCAAAGCAGCCCGGGAAAACCCGCGTGTGCTCAAGGAACCGGAGCCACACGTGTACTTCCTCAACTTCGGCGAAAGTACCCTCGACCACGAACTGCGCATGCATGTGCGTGATCTCGGTGACCGCAACCCGGTGCTGGATGAGGTCAACCGCTTCATCAATCGCGAGTTCAAGAAGCAGCACATCAACATCTCGTTCCGGCAGATGGAGGTTTATCTGAAGAACCTGCACGGTCAGGAATACAAGATGGTGCCTGTGGAACCCGAGAACAAAACCATCGTGCCGGTCGTCGACGGGCAGAAGCCGTTGCCGGAACCGCCACCGAGCAAACTCGACTAACCGACATGGTCCCAGCAGAATGCTCGGACATTCTGCTGGAGCTGGCCCGTGAAAGCCCTCGACGAACTGACTTTCGACAACCGCTTTGCCCGCCTGGGCGACGCGTTCTCTGCGCACGTGCTGCCCGAGCCGATCGACAACCCGCGTCTGGTGGTCGCCAGCCCGGCCGCTCTGGCCTTGCTCGATCTCGATGCGGCCAGCGCCGACACCGAAGAATTCGCGCAACTGTTTGGCGGCCACAAGCTGTGGGCCGACGCCGAGCCACGGGCGATGGTGTATTCCGGGCATCAGTTCGGCGGTTATACCCCGCAACTGGGTGACGGGCGCGGCCTGCTGCTGGGCGAGGTGTACAACAACGCTGGTGAGCACTGGGACCTGCACCTCAAGGGCGCCGGACAGACGCCCTTTTCGCGCATGGGCGATGGTCGCGCGGTGCTGCGCTCATCGATTCGCGAGTTTCTCGCTTCCGAAGCGCTGTACGCGCTGAACATCCCGTCTTCGCGGGCCGCCTGCGTGATTGGCTCCGACACGCCGGTCTGGCGGGAAAAGCAGGAACGCGCGGCGATGGTGCTGCGTCTGGCGCCGAGCCATATCCGCTTCGGCCACTTCGAATATTTCTACTACACCAAACGCCCCGAGCAGCAGAAACAGCTTGGTGAACATGTGCTGGCGATGCATTTCCCCGAATGCCTCGAACAACCGGAACCGTATCTGGCGATGTTTCGCGAGATCGTCGAGCGCAACGCCGAGCTGATCGCCAAGTGGCAGGCTTATGGCTTCTGCCACGGCGTGATGAACACCGACAACATGTCGATCCTCGGCATCACCTTCGACTTCGGCCCGTTCGCCTTCCTCGATGACTTCGACGCGCATTTCATCTGCAACCACTCCGACGATCAAGGCCGCTACTCGTTCAGCAATCAGGTGCCGGTGGGGCAGTGGAACCTCAGCGCCCTCGCCCAAGCACTGACGCCATTCATCAGCGTCGAAGCCCTGCGCGAAACCCTCGGCTTGTACCTGCCGCTGTTCCAGGCGCACTACCTGGACCTGATGCGCCGCCGCTTCGGCTTCACCACCGCCGAGGACGACGATCAGCAACTGCTGGAAAACCTGCTGCAACTGATGCAGAACAGCGGCGTCGACTACACGCTGTTCTTCCGCCGCCTCGGTGAAGAGTCAGCCGAACAGGCTATCGCCCGCCTGCGCGATGACTTCGTCGACATCAAAGGTTTCGATGCCTGGGGCGAACGCTACGTCGCCCGGGTCGGCCGCGACGGCAATGCCGATCAGGCACAACGCCGCGCACGGATGCATGCGGTCAATCCGCTGTACATCCTGCGCAATTACCTTGCGCAAAAAGCCATCGATGCGGCTGAGCAAGGGGATTATTCCGAGGTGCGCCGGCTGCATGCGGTGCTGAGCAAACCGTTCGACGAGCAGCCGGGGATGGAAAGTTACGCCGAGCGACCGCCAGAGTGGGGCAAGCATTTGGAGATCAGTTGTTCGTCGTGAGTCGACTCAGATAAACACTTCGATCGGTACATTGAAACGTTCAGCGAGCCAGCGGATCTGGCGCAGGTTGAGCTTTCGTTTCCCGCTCAAAATTTCTGACACGACGGATTGAGTACCCACGCCAGGAAGGTCGCTCTGAGTGAGGCCGTGTTCGCGCATCATATAGCCGAGCACTTCTTCACCGCTCGCTTCAGCCATCGGATGATGGGTGCGATCCCATTCCTCGATCCAGTCGCCGATGATGTCCAAAAGGCTCATCAATGGATGCGACTCATCTTCCCCGGTTAGTTCGAGTATCTCATCGACCGCCCGCACCAAGGCGTCATAATCCTCTTCGCTCTTCGGCTTTCGAACCAGCGGAGCGACATATTCCCAGTGCTCGGCCACTGTCTTGATCAAAATGCTCATACCTTCCCTTCCTTCCATTTGCCCCGATCATATTCGCGATGATCCAGAACATATTTTATGTACAACCTCTGCGATCGATAACTGACGAAAGCTATCAGTCGCAGCTTGTTGCCGCCCAGGTCAAAGACATGAAACTGGCCCACCTTGTCGATCGCAGGAAATATCGATTTCATCGCCGAGAAGTCCTTGGGACAGCTTCTCTTTGCCAGTCGAAACCACTGCGCCAGTGCGCTCGCGGATTGTGGCCATTTTTCCTTGGCCTCTCTGATGGGTTTTTCGCTAAACACATGCATGCAACATCCTTATCGCATTCTGCTATGGGAAGTTAATCGAAGGGCGCGATTATCGCAATGTGCGATAGAAGCAGACAGACCGACGGTGCGTCCGGTAAATCTCAGCCTAGGTCTAACCTCGAATGGTGCACGATTGAAAATATGAGCAAACGTCTCCACCTACCTGTCATCAGCTCTCTTTTGGATTCCGCTCATGACCACCCCACTCCTCATCCCCTGCCCCACCTGCAACGGCCTCAATCGCATCCCCGCCGAGCGCCTGGCTGACCAGCCCAAATGCGGGCGCTGCAAGTCTGCGGTGTTGTTGAGCAAACCCTTCGAACTCAAGCAGGGCGATTACGCCAGTCAGATCAAGGGCGATCTGCCGTTACTGGTGGATGTCTGGGCGGACTGGTGCGGGCCGTGCAAGTCGTTCGCGCCGGTGTTCGAACAGGCTGCGGCACAGTTGGCGGGCAAGTGTCGGCTGGCCAAGCTCGACAGCGAGGCGAACCAGCAGTTGTCGGCGCAATTGGGGATTCGCTCGATTCCGAGTCTGATTCTGTTTAAAAACGGCAGGGAAGTGGCGCGGCAGAGCGGTGCGTTGCCATTGCCGCAGTTGATGGCGTGGCTGCGTAGCCAAGGCATCTGACCCACCACAAATCAGAACTGTGGGAGCGAGCCTGCTCGCGAAGGCGGTCGATCATTCAGCGCCGATGGTGAATGTGCCGGCCTCTTCGCGAGCAGGCTCGCTCCCACAGGATTTGCGTGTGAGTCGGGGAATCAGTGGTCTTCCAGCAGATTGTGCAGTTCCACAAACTGCTGGGTCAGCTTGTGCCGTGGATCGAGGTGGATCAGCGGCATGCTGGCCTGGTGCGACTCGCGCATGCGCACCGAACTGCTCAGGTACACCGGCAATACCGGCAAGCCTTCGGCGATCAATTCATCGAGAATCTGCTGTGGCAGACTGGCCCGCGCCTGAAACTGATTGACCACGATGCCTTCTACCTCCAGGCCTTCGTTGTGGTCGTCCTTCAATTCCTCGATCTCGGCGATCAGTCCGTACAGGGCCTGACGTGAAAAGCTGTCGCAGTCAAAGGGGATCAATACTCGATCCGCGGCAATCAGCGCCGATACCGCGTAGAAATTCAACGCAGGCGGGGTGTCGAGATAGATTCGGTCGTAGTCCTCGGACAATTCGTCCAGCAACTTGCGCAGCTTGTTGATCTTGTGTTTCGCCTCAAGCTTGGGCTGCAGGTCAGCCAGCTCGGCGGTGGCGGTAATGATGTGCAGGTTGTCGAACGGGGTTTCGTAGATGTCCGCCTGATTCTTTTTCGAAAATGGCCCGGACGACAGCGTCTGTTTGAAGAAATCGGCGATGCCCATCGGAATATCGTCGCCGGTGAGCCCGGTCAGATACTGAGTGGAATTGGCCTGGGCATCGAGGTCGACCAACAACGTGCGATAACCCTCGCTGGCGCTGACCGCCGCCAGATTGCAGGCGATGCTGGATTTGCCCACGCCACCTTTCTGATTGAACACCACGCGCCGCATGACCAAACCTCCGTGTATCAAAGAATGACCGAGTGTAGTTGGCGGTGACCGCGCTTCGCTACCTTCACGGACATGGACTACGTCGTCAGGTGTAAAAATCGACGCCCAGACATGGAAAAAACCGCCAGCCATCGCAGAGACACCTGACAGACACGCCGCGTCAAATCTGGATAATGGCCAAGTGATAGCCATGCAGCGAACCGCTCGGTACATTTTGTTGGGCAAAATGTAACCAACATTTGCTACACACCCGTCGCACCGGGATAATGCGCGCCACCCGGCGCCCTGCGCCAAGCCAAGCCTGCTGCGGCGCTGGCGACTCAACGCGTCAACGAAAGCCCGCAGGGGCGGGATGAATGTCCGTGATCAACTTCAACATCGCCCAATGGCGCGCGTGGGCCCCGGGGCTCGACAGCGTGGACGCCTGGCAGGCCTGGAGCCGACAACCGGTCGTGCTGCAGAGCAGTGATGCCGCGCCCGATGTGTCGTTTCTGCCGGCCATGCAACGCCGTCGCCTCAGCCGCCTGGCGCGGATGGCCTTCAGCGTTGGCTGGCCGCTGGCCGAAGGCCGGGTCCATCTGCCACTGGTGTTCGTCTCGCGGCACGGCGAAACCCCACGCACGTTTGAAATCCTCCGTGATCTGGCCACCGAACAGCCCTTGTCGCCAACCCAATTCAGCCTTTCAGTGCATAACGCGATCATCGGTTTGTGGTCGATCATGCGCGGTGAAACCAGCGAAATGACCGCCCTAGCGGCGGCTGGCGATGGTCTGGAACATGGCATGCTCGAAGCGGCCGCATTGCTTGATGAAGGCGCCCCGGCGGTGCTGCTGGTGATCACCGAAGAGCAACCGCCCGAGGCGTACTCGCAGTGGGTCGATGACGTGCCGTTCCCTTACGCGCTGGGTTTATTGCTCACGCCCGGTACCGACTGGCGGCTGACCCTGAACAGCAGCACCGAAACCCGGTCAAAGGCGCACTGGCCGCACGCGCTCAACCTGCTGCGAACCCTGCTCGGCCAGCAACCTGACTGCCAACATGCGTGGAAAAATCGTGTATGGACCTGGCATCGCAACCCGTGACCGCCAAACACCGCGACGCCTACTACTGGCGCCTGCTGGCCACTGCTGCGAGCTTCGCCTTGTTCGGGCTAGGCGGGCTGTGTCTGCGCCTGCTGGTATTTCCGCTGCTCGCCTGCCTGCCCGGTGACGCGCTGGTCCATCGCCTGCGCGCGCGGCGTACGGTCAGTCGCTTGTTCTGGTTTTTCGTGCGTTTCATGGCCCGCACCGGCGTGCTCACTTACAACATCGAGGGTGCCGAGCGCCTCGGCCGGCCGGGGCAGATGATCATTGCCAACCACCCGTCGCTGATTGATGTGGTGTTTCTCATCGGTCTGGTGCGCCACGCCAATTGCGTGGTGAAAAAAACCCTCTGGGAAAACCCGTTCACCCGTGGCCCGCTGCGCCGCACCGAGTACATCAGCAACGACGGCAGCATGGACATGCTCGACGCGGCCGCGCAGTCGTTGCAGGACGGCCAGACCCTGATCATTTTCCCCGAAGGCACGCGCACCCAGCCGGGGCAGGCGCCGGCCTTTCATCGGGGGGCGGCGGCAATTGCCCTGCGCGGTGCGAAAATCGTTACCCCGGTGATCATCAAGGTGAGCCCGACCACCCTGACCAAAGCCGAGCCGTGGTATCGCATCCCCCATCGCCGCGTGCACTTCAGTTTTCGCGTGGGGGCCGATATAGACCCACAGACCTTCGCCGCGCAAGGCCCCGCACCGCAGGCCTCGCGCAAGCTCAACGATTATTTGCATGACTATTTCATTAAGGAGCTCGCCGCAGATGAGCGAACTGAACACCGCTAGCCTGGTGCGTGACATCAAACTGCTGATCATCGATGCCCTCGGCCTCGAAGACATCAGCCCCGAGGACATCGGCGACGAGCAGACATTGTTCGGCGAAGGCCTCGGCCTGGACTCCGTGGACGCGCTGGAACTGGGCCTGGCGATCCAGAAAAAATACGGCATCAAGATCGACGCCGATGCCAAAGACACCCGCAACCATTTCACCAACGTGGCCAGCCTTGCGGCATTCGTCACGGCAAAACAGGCAGCTTGAGACCGGACCATGCAAACTCGTGACGATATCTTCAACACCCTGCGCGATGCCCTGGTCGAGCTGTTCGAGCTGGATCCGGCCCGCGTAAGCATGGACGCCAATCTGTATCAGGATCTGGAAATCGACAGCATCGATGCGGTTGACCTGATCGATCACATCAAACGCCAGACCGGCAAGAAAATCGCCGCCGAAGAATTCAAATCGGTGCGCACCGTCGGTGACGTGGTCGAGGCGGTGTTCCGTCTGGTTCAACCGGCCGCATGAGCCGACTGATCGGCCTGGGCCTGCTGCTGGCCGGTCTGCTGTACCCCTTTGCGGTGTATTTCGGCATGGAGCATTTCGCCCCGTGGCAATTTGCGCTGCTGCTGGGAGGCCTTTGGCTGGCGCGCGCCCTGACCGGCGAACGCAAGCCCGGCAGCCTGTGGATGGCGTGCGTGGCGATGGTGTTCTGCCTGCTGCTGGCGGTGTTCGACAGCCCGCAGCTGCTGCGCTGGTACCCGGTGCTGATCAGCGCATTCATGCTGGTGCTGTTCGGCGCCAGCCTGAAATACGGCCCGCCAATGGTCGAGCGTCTGGCGCGCTTGCGCGAGCCGGAACTGCCGCAGGTTGCCATTCGCTATACGCGCAAGGTGACGCTGGCCTGGAGCGTGTTTTTCTTCTGCAACGGTTTGTGCGCCGCCCTCCTCACCCTGTGGGCGCCGCTGGATTGGTGGATGTTGTACACCGGCCTGATCTCCTATGGATTGATCGGCCTGATGTTTGCCATTGAATGGCTGATACGACAACGGGTAAGAGGCCGTACATGAATTGGATAAAACTTGAGCAGCTGTTGCTCAAGGCACTGCCGGCACGGGCGATCTGCCAGGCGCCGGCCCTCGATCACACGCAACTGCGAGCGCAGGCCTTGAGCGTTGCCGCGGGTCTGCAAAGCCGAGGCGTGAAAAGGCTGGCCGTGCATCTGGAAGATGCCGCCGACCTCGCCATCGCCCTGCTCGGCGCGTGGCGTGCCGGCGTCAGCGTGTTGCTGCCGGCGGATCTGCAAGCGCAGACGCGTCAGCGCTGGTCGCAGGAAGTCGATCTATGGCTGACCGATCAATCCGGCGACGCCCACTTGGACGACTTCACTCAGCCCGAACTGCCCGGAGCACAACTGGATCTCGATCAATGCCGCCTGAGCCTGTGCACTTCCGGCTCCAGCGGCGAGCCCAAGCGCATCGACAAGACCCTGCGCCAATTGGCCAACGAGGTCGAAGCGCTGGAACAGTTGTGGGGCGCAGACCTCGGCGAAGCCTGCATCATCGGCAGTGTCGCCACGCAACACATCTATGGCCTGCTGTTTCGCGTGTTGTGGCCCTTGTGCGCCGGGCGCCCGTTGGTGCGCCGGCAACTGGCGTTCTCCGAAGACCTGCAACGCGCCAGCCGCGAATACCCGGCCTTCGCCTGGGTCGCCAGCCCGGCGCTGCTCAAGCGCATGGGCGACAACCTCGACTGGCCGGCCCTGAGCGCGGTGCGCCGGGTGTTTTCCTCCGGGGGCGCGTTGCCGCCGGAAGCGGCGCAAAGCCTGCACCAGCGCTTACAGCAATGGCCGACGGAAATCCTCGGCAGCTCGGAAACCGGCGGTATCGCCTGGCGTCAGGGCGAGTCGTTGTGGCAACCGTTTGCTGGCGTCGAACTGAGCCAGGACAGCGACGGCGCCCTGCTTATTTCTTCGCCTTATCTGCCTGCCGGCCATGTCGAACACAGCGCTGACGCCGCGCGCATCGCCGCCGATGGTCGTTTTGAACTGCTGGGGCGACTGGACCGCATCGTCAAACTGGAAGAAAAACGCATCTCGCTGCCGATGCTCGAGCAGGCCTTGGCAGCCCATGACTGGGTCGCCGAGGCGCGCCTCGGTGTGGTTCAGGAAAACCGCGCCTCGCTCGGTGCGCTGCTGGTGCTCAGCGAATCGGGCCTGTTCGCCCTGCGCGAGCATGGCCGCCGTGGTCTGACCGAAACCCTGCGCAAACATCTGAGCCAACATTGCGAAGCCCTCGCCCTGCCCCGACGCTGGCGCCTGCTGCGGCAAATGCCGTTGAACAGCCAGGGCAAACTGGCGCAAGCCGACGTCGAAGCGTTGCTGCTGGCCGCGCGACCCAAAGCCCCCGAAGTGCTGGAGCAAAGCGCAAGCGACGGCGAATGGAGCCTGCAACTCAGCGTGCCGCCGGATCTGGCCTACTTCAGCGGGCATTTTCCCAAGGCACCGGTGTTGCCCGGTGTGGTGCAGGTGGAATGGGCGCTGAATTTGGGTCGGCAGTTGCTGAAGCTGGACGGCGCGTTTGCCGGAATGGAAGTGCTGAAATTCCAGCAACTGGTGCGCCCGGGTGATGAAATCCAGCTGCATCTGCGTTTCGATGCCGAGCGCGGCAAGTTGTATTTCGCTTATCGCAATGACACGGCGACCTGTTCCAGCGGACGCATTCTCCTGGGGCCTGCCCATGCATAACCCCTGCGCCATAATCCCGGTGTACAACCATGAAACCGCGATCACCACCGTGGTCGATGCCCTGCTCGCACAAAGTCTGCCGTGCATTCTGGTGGACGATGCCAGCGAGCCGTCCTGCGCGCGGGTGCTCGACACTCTGGCCGAGCGCGACGGGGTTTTTCTGGTGCGCCTGACGGCCAATCAGGGCAAGGGCGGCGCGGTGATGACCGGTCTGCGCGAAGCCTCGCGTCTGGGCTACAGCCATTCCTTGCAGGTCGATGCCGATGGCCAGCACGATTTGCACGACGTCGCGCGCTTCGTCGGCGAATCCCGCGCCCATCCCGAGGCGATGATCTGCGGCTATCCGCTGTTCGACGAGAGCGTGCCGAAAGGGCGTTTGTACGCGCGCTACCTGACCCACGTGATGGTGTGGATCAACACCCTGTCGTTGCAGATTCGCGATTCGATGTGCGGCTTCCGTGTTTATCCGCTGGCGCCGACTCTGGCGGTGATCGATTCGGCCAAGGTCGGCAAGCGCATGGATTTCGACTCGGACATCCTTGTGCGGCTGGCCTGGCGCAGTCAGCCGATGCGCTGGCTGCAGACCAGCGTGCATTACCCGTTGGACGGTGTATCGCACTTTCGCCTTTTCCATGACAACGCGCTGATTTCCAGCATGCACACGCGGCTGTTCTTCGGCATGTTGCTGCGTTGGCCGCTGATTCTCTGGCGGCGGTGGAAACCATGAGTGAAGAAGTCGACAAGAAGCACTGGGCCGACCGCGAAGAGCGCGGCAGTTTCCTGCTGATGAAATTCACTGCATTCGCCGCCAAAGTCCTCGGCCGGCGCCTGCTCAGTCCGTTGCTGTACGGCATCGTCCTGTATTTCTTTTTGTTCGGCCGGATCGCCCGGCGCAGTGCCTGGCAGTACCAGCAGCGGCTGGCCGCGTGGAGCCAGCGCGACGACCTGCGTCCGAGCCACTGGCGGGTGTTCGGCCAGTTCATGACCTTCGCCGATTCGCTGCTCGACAAGCTCGATGTGTGGAACGGCAAGCTGAGCATCGAGCAGATCGAAATCATCGACCCGGCGCTGCTGCGCAAGCAGTTGCGCGGCAGTCGCGGGCAACTGCTGGTCGGCGCGCATCTGGGCAATCTCGAAGTCTGCCGGGCGCTGGCGGAGATCGGCGAAAAGGTCACCATGAACGTGCTGGTGCACACCAAGCACGCCGAGCAATTCAACCGCTTGCTTGGCGAGGCCGGGGCGACCAATCTGCGCCTGATTCAGGTCAGCGAACTCGACCCGGTGATCATGCTGCAACTGCATGAACGGCTGGAACGCGGCGAGTGGCTGGCGATTGCCGGTGACCGCGTGCCACTGCACGGCGGGCGCAGCGTGACGGTGGATTTTCTCGGCCACCCGGCGCCATTTCCGCAAGGCCCGTGGTTGCTGGCCGGCCTGCTCAAGTGCCCGGTCAATCTGCTGATGTGCCTCAAGCAACCCGACGGCCACTATCGCCTGACCCTCGAACCGTTCGCCGACGCGGTGGTGTGGACACGCCGCGAGCGCGAGCAGGTCATTCATCAGTGGGCCACCCGCTACGCGCAGCGCCTGAGTCACTATTGCCTTGAAGCCCCGCAGCAATGGTTCAACTTTTACCCTTTCTGGAAGACCGATGACGACGCCAACCCATGAGCCGGTAACCTTCGGCGAACGCCCTTTGCGCATCGAAGACGTGCTGGCCCTGGCCAACCGTCAGGCGCCCGTGCAATTGCAGGCTGACGCCGACTATCGCGAGCGCATCGCCAAGGGCGCGCGGTTTCTCGATTCGCTGCTGGACAAGGAAGGCGTGATCTACGGCGTCACCACCGGCTACGGCGATTCCTGCGTGGTCGCGGTGCCGCTGCATCACGTCGAGGCGCTGCCGCGTCATCTCTACACCTTTCATGGTTGCGGCCTGGGCAAACTGCTCGACGCGCAGGCGACCCGCGCGGTGCTGGCGGCGCGCTTGCAGTCGTTGTGCCACGGCGTTTCCGGGGTGCGCGTCGAACTGCTGGAGCGTCTGCACGCGTTTCTCGAATACGACATCCTGCCGCTGATTCCCGAAGAGGGTTCGGTGGGTGCCAGCGGCGATCTGACGCCGTTGTCCTATGTCGCCGCAACCCTGTCCGGCGAGCGCGAAGTGCTGTTCCGTGGCGAACGTCGTCAGGCTGCCGACGTGCATCGCGAGCTTGGCTGGACGCCGCTGGTGCTGCGTCCGAAAGAGGCGCTGGCGCTGATGAACGGCACGGCGGTGATGACCGGCCTCGCCTGCCTCGCCTTCGCTCGCGCCGATTACCTGCTGCAACTGGCCACGCGCATCACCGCGCTCAATGTCGTCGCGCTGCAAGGCAATCCGGAGCACTTCGACGAACGCCTGTTCGCCGCCAAGCCGCACCCGGGGCAGATGCAGGTCGCCGCGTGGTTGCGCAAGGATCTGGCGATCGACGCGCCAACCGCGCCACTGCATCGTCTGCAGGATCGCTACTCGCTGCGTTGCGCGCCGCATGTGCTCGGCGTGTTGGCCGACAGCCTGAACTGGCTGCGCGGCTTCATCGAAACCGAGCTGAACAGCGCCAACGACAACCCGATCATCGATGCCGAAGCCGAGCGCGTTCTGCATGGCGGGCACTTCTACGGCGGGCACATTGCGTTCGCTATGGACAGCCTGAAAAACCTCGTGGCCAACGTCGCCGATCTGCTCGATCGGCAATTGGCGTTGCTGGTCGACGAGCGCTACAACCATGGCTTGCCGAGCAACCTATCCGGCGCGCCAGCCGATCGGGCCATGATCAATCACGGCTTCAAGGCGGTGCAGATCGGCACCAGCGCCTGGACCGCCGAAGCGTTGAAGAACACCATGCCGGCCAGCGTGTTCTCGCGCTCCACCGAATGCCACAACCAGGACAAGGTGAGCATGGGCACCATCGCCGCCCGTGATGCGATTCGCGTGCTGGAGCTGACCGAACAGGTCGCCGCCGCCACCCTGCTCGCCGCCAACCAGGGCGTGTGGCTGCGCGCTCAAGCCTTCGATGCGCGTCCGCTGCCGCCGGCACTGGCGGCGATGCACGAAGAACTCGGCAAAGACTTCCCGCCGGTCATCGAAGACCGCGCGCTGGAAGGCGAACTGCGCCTGTGCCTGCAACGCATCGCCGCGCAACACTGGAGGCTGCATGCGTAGTGCCGGAGTGCTTCATGCCGATACCGAGATTCTGGTGCCGTTTTTCGACGTCGACACTATGCACGTGGTCTGGCACGGCCATTACGTCAAATACCTCGAAGTGGCGCGCTGTGCGCTGCTGGACAAGATCGGCCATAACTACACGCACATGGTCGAGTCGGGTTACGCCTGGCCGATCATCGACCTGCAACTGCGCTACGTGCGCAGCGCGGTGTTCGGCCAGCGGCTGAACGTGCGCGCCAGTCTGGTCGAGTGGGAAAACCGTTTGAAGATCAACTATCTGATCAGCGACCTGCAGACCGGCGAACGCCTGACCCGCGCAAGCTCCGTGCAGGTCGCTGTCGAAGTCAGCAGCCGAGAGATGCAACTGGCTTCACCCAAAGTCTTCACCGATGCCGTAGAAAGGATGCTGCGATGAATGTGTTTTTCAGAAGCCTCGGCGCGTTGACGCTGCTGGTCTTGTCGTCATGGGCCAATGCCTTCGACCTGCAACAACTCAGTGAACAACTGGCGAAACCGGATGTTATCCACGGCCAGTTCATCCAGGAAAAACACCTGCGCGCCCTGCCGCAGCCGCTGATCAGCAAGGGCAGCTTCGTCCTCGCGAAAAATCATGGCTTGCTGTGGCTGTTGAAAACTCCGCTGCAACAGGATTACCGCATCACCGCCAATGGCATCGCCCGCCGTGACAGCAACGGCTGGCAACTGTTGCCGAACAAGAGCGCCGGCGCCGAGCAGAACCGTTTGTTCCTCGCCGTGCTGCAAGGTGACAGCAGCGGTTTGCAGCGCGATTTCGAACTGGCCCTGAGCGGCACGGCGCAGCAGTGGCAACTGACCCTGACGCCGCGTTCGATGCTGCTCAAGCAAGTGTTCAAGCAGATCAATATCGATGGCGGCGCCCTTGTGCAAACCATCGAGCTGCTGGAAACCCAGGGCGACAGCACCCTGCTGCGCATGCAGGACAGCACGGCCGAGCAACCCTTGAGCGAAGCGGAGCAACATGACTTTGCCGAGTGAACGCAAGCTGCCCTGGCTGTTTCTGAGCCTGCTGCTGGCCGTCGTCGCGCTGGCTGCCTGGCAGTGGCGCGACGGTGCGCCGCTGTCGGCCAATCTCATGGAGCTGGTACCCGGGACCAGTCCCGATGCGCTGGAGTCGCGCGCCGAACAGCGCATGCAAGAACCGCTCAATCGCGAAATGCTGGTGCTGGTAGGTCACGCCGATCGCCAGCAAGCACTGAACATGGCTCAGCAACTGGGCGAACAATGGCAGGCCAGCGGTCTGTTCGAAACCGTGCAGTGGAACCTGCAATCCGACTTGCCGGCGCTGCGCAAGCAATTGCTGCAAGGGCGTTTGGCGATGCTCTCGGCGGATGATCGGCTGTTACTCAGCGAGCACCCCGACGCGTTCATCCAGCAGCGGGTGCAGGCGCTGTTCGATCCGTTCAACGGCTTCACCCTGGTGCCGAGCCAGGACGACTGGCTCGGCCTGACCGGGCGCATCCAGAACAGCCAGCCGAAACATGGCGCAGTGCAACTGGACATCGGCAGCGGCGCACTGGTCGCCGATGCCGACGGCAAGAGCTGGGTGATGCTGCGTGCGCGCACCACCGGCAATGCCTTCGACATGAACCTGCCGTTGCAAGTGGCAGAGCTGCTCCAGCACAGCCGCGAACAAGCGGCAAAAAGCGACGTGCAGTTGCTCGCCGCCAGTGGCCTGCTCTACGCCGCCAACGGCCAGCAACAAGCCACCCGCGAAATGACCTGGGTCGGCGGTGGTGCGACGGTTGGCATTCTGCTGTTGCTGCTGTTGGCGTTTCGCCGTTGGGGCGTGTTGCTGGCGTTCGTCCCGGTGCTGGTCGGCATGCTGTTCGGCGCGGTGGCCTGCGTTGCGCTGTTCGGCCACATGCATGTGATGACGCTGGTGCTCGGCTCGAGTCTGATCGGCGTTGCCGTCGATTACCCGCTGCACTATCTGTCCAAGAGCTGGAGTCTCAAGCCCTGGCGCAGCTGGCCGGCCCTGCGCCTGACCTTGCCGGGGCTGACCCTGAGCCTGATCACCAGCGTTATCGGCTACCTGGCGCTGGCGTGGACGCCGTTCCCGGCATTGACGCAGATCGCCGTGTTCTCCGCTGCCGGCTTGCTCGGTGCCTATCTGTCGGCGGTCTGCCTGCTGCCGGCGCTGCTGAAAAATGTCCAACTGCGCCCGGCGCAATGGCCGCTGCGCCTGGCCGAACGCCTGATTCATCTGCGTGAGGCGCTGCTCGGTTGCATTCGCACGCCCGCGCTGCTGGCCGTGCTGATCGCCTTCTGCGTCGGCGGCCTGATGCAGTTGCAGAGCAAAAACGATATCCGCCAATGGGTCGGCGCGCCGCAGCATCTGACCGACGAAGCGCAGACCATCGCGCGCATCACCGGGTATCAACCGACCAGCCAGTTCTTCCTCGTCCGTGCGGCCAATCAGGAGCAATTGCTCGAGCGCCAGGCAGCGCTGAGCGAGCGCCTGCAGCAACTGGTCAACCTCGACAAACTGCAAGGTTATCTGGCCCTCGATCAACTGGTCAGCGCGCCGAGCCAGCAACAGCAAGTGCGTGAATCACTGAACAAGCTGCCGTCGTTCTGGCAACCGCTGCTCGATCTCGGCGTGCCGGTGGCTGCGTTGCAAAATGAATTGCAGCAATTGCAGACCCTGCCCGCCGAAGACATCGACGCCGCGCTGGCCGGCCCGCTCGGTGAGCCGTATCGGACACTGTGGCTTGGACCGACTGAAGACGGCGTCGCAGCGATGACCAGTTTGCAGGGCTTGAACAATCCGTCGTTGTTGCGCGTGCAGGCGCTCGATTTGCCGGGGGTGGTGCTGGTCGATCGCCTCGGTGACCTGAACACGGTCTTTGCCGCCACGCAGATCAGCGCCGCCGAACTGAAACTGGCCTCCTGCGTGTTGATCGTGCTGGTGCTGATGCTGCCGTTCGGCCTGACCGGCGCCCTGCGTATCGTCGCCCTGCCGCTGCTGGCGGCGCTGTGCAGTCTGGCCAGCCTTGGCTGGCTCGGTCAGCCGCTGACCCTGTTCAGCCTGTTCGGCCTGTTGCTGGTGACGGCGATCAGCGTCGATTACGCAATCCTCATGCGCGAACAGGTCGGCGGCGCAGCGGTAAGTCTGCTCGGCACCTTGCTCGCCGCCGTCACCACGTGGCTATCGTTCGGCCTGCTGGCGGTCTCCAGTACGCCGGCGGTGAGCAATTTCGGCCTGTCGGTAAGCCTCGGCCTGGCCTTCAGCTTCATGCTCGCGCCGTGGGCCGGGCGCCATGAACCGGTTGCGGAGCCAGCCGCATGATGGTCTTCGGCTTCTGGTTGCTGGCTTTGGCGCTGTTTGCCCTGGCGACCCGGGTCGGCCGTCACTTCGGCCTGATTCCGATCGTCAGCCAGTTACTGCTGGCGAGCTTCGGCTTGCCGTTGCTGATGTACTTCTGGATCGAGCCGGGCTGGCAGCTCAGCGGCGCACAACTGATCGCTCCGGACTGGCTGAAAAACCTCTACAGCCTGAGCTTCGCCTCGCTGCTCGGGCATATCCTCAGCGATGTCATCGATCTACGTCTGGATCGCCAGAGCGTAAAAATCGCTGTGCCGAGTTTCGCTGTGCCGTTCGCTTGCGGGTTGGCGGTCGCGTATTGGTTGCTGCCGTCGCAGCCGTGGCTCAACGCACTGGCCATCGGACTGGTTTTCGCCATAACGGCGATCCCGGTGTTGTACCTGTATTTGCGTCACATTGATTACCCGCCCACTGCCACGCGGCGGCTGGTGCAGACCGCGATCCTGATCGATCTGACCTGCTGGACGCTGTTCGGCCTCGCCCAAGGCAGCCTGCACTTGAGCAGCCTGTTGCTGCCCGTGGCCATGGCCGGCGTGCCGCTGCTTTTGCACCTGCTGCGCGTGCGTCGCCCGCTGACTTACAGCCTCGGCTTCTTCGCGTTGCTGGTCATGGCCGAGCATTACAAACTCAACGCGCTGATTTTCGGCATCGGCTATCTGCTGTGCATGGCGCTGCTGAAAGTGCCGTTGGTGCTGCCGTTGCCGGCACGCTGGATGAGCCGCTTGCAGACGTGGATCGCGATCCCGCTGATCCTCACGTTCGGCATCGTCCAGATCGACGTCCATAGCGCCCTCGCCAGCCTCGACGCCGGGCAATGGGCGGCGCTGCTGCTGTTGCCGATTGTCAGTAAACTGCTCGGCAACTGGCTCGGCCTCGGTTGGGCTGGCGCCTCGTTCGCGGGTGCCAGCCGCTGGCGCGAAAGCGTGCTGCTGAACATTCGCGGCCTGAGCGAAATCGTCTTTCTCAATCTGCTATTGCAACAACAGCTCATCACTCCGGCGCTGTATTTCGCGCTGATGCTGATGGGCCTGATCGCGACGCTGCTGCCGGCCCTGATCGGCCTGCATCGCGCGCCCCTGAATCTGAACAGTCCTCTGCCCCGGAGCTCACGTGCCAATCGTTGAAATGGAATCCCGTCAGGTCGTGATCATCGGTGCCGGCCCGTCCGGTGCTATCGCCGCTGCCCTGCTCAAGCGCAAGGGCCACGATGTGCTGGTGCTCGAGCGCCAGCACTTCCCACGCTTCTCCATCGGCGAAAGCCTGCTCAGCCACTGCCTGGATTTCGTCGAAGAAGCCGGCATGCTCGACGCCGTCAACGCCGCCGGGTTCCAGCGCAAGACCGGCGCGGCGTTTGCCTGGGGCGAGCGCTACAGCGCCTTCGATTTTGGCGACACCTTCACCGCCGGCAAGCCGACCACGTTCCAGGTGCAGCGCGCCGATTTCGACAAGTTGCTGGCCGATCAAGCGGCATTGCAAGGCGCGGAAATCCGTTATGGCGATGCGATTGTCAGCGTCGATTTCGATCAGGCGAAACCACAACTCGATGTGCGCCGCGAAGATGGCAGCGAGTATCGCGTCGAAGCCGATTTCGTCCTGGACGCCAGCGGCTACGGCCGCGTGCTTTCGCGTCTGCTGGATCTGGAAGCACCATCGAACTTCCCGGTGCGTCAGGCGGTGTTCACCCACGTCGAAGATCACATCGACAACCCGGCGTTCGACCGCGAAAAGATCCTTGTCACCACCCATCCCGAGCATCGCGATGTATGGTTCTGGACCATCCCGTTCAGCAACGGCCGCTGCTCGGTGGGCGTGGTGGCTGCTGAGGACCATTTTCAGGGCCGCGACAGCGACCTGGATGCCTGCCTGCGCAGCTTTATCGCCGAGACGCCAAGCCTCGCCGGGGTTCTGAACAACGCGGTCTGGGACACCCCGGCGCGCACCCTCGGCGGCTATGCGGCCAATGTGAAAACCCTGCACGGCCCGGGCTTTGCGCTGCTGGGCAACGCCGCAGAATTCCTCGACCCGGTGTTCTCCTCCGGCGTGACCATCGCCATGCGTTCGGCGAGCATGGCTGCCGGCGTGCTGCACCGTCAGTTGCAGGGTGAAACGGTGGACTGGCAAAGCGAATTTGCCGAACCGTTGAAACGCGGCGTCGATACCTTCCGTTGCTACGTCGAAGGCTGGTACGCCGGCACCTTCCAGGACGTGATTTTCTATGAGGACAGCCAGGCGGAGATTCGCCGGATGATCTGCTCGATCCTCGCCGGTTATGCCTGGGACGAGCGCAACCCGTTCGTAAGCGAAGCTCGGCGCCGGCTGAAGATGATTTCCCAACTCTGCGCGCAGGACGCCTCATGAATTACCTGAGCGACAGCTACGTCGAGGAAACCCGCTTCGGTCTCTGGTTCTTGCGCAGCCACACCTGGCAGCACCATGTGCTGCGCGTGGCGATCAACGATTTGCGTGGATTATTCAGTGAGCCGCTGCCGGAACACCCGGTGCTGCTGGACGCCGGTTGCGGTCAGGGCAAGTCCTTCGGCCACCTGCGCCAGACCTTCGCCCCGCAGCGCCTGATCGGCGTCGACGCCGACCCGCACAGTTTGCAACTCAGCGCCGAAGAGGCCACGCGCCTGGGCATGCCAGTCGACTTGATCGGCAGCGATTGCGCCACGCTCAACGTCGCCGATGCCAGCGTCGACCTGCTGTTCTGCCACCAGACCTTCCATCATCTGGTCGAGCAGGAAAAGGCCTTGGCCGAGTTCTATCGCGTGCTCAAGCCGGGCGGCTATCTGCTGTTCGCCGAATCCACCGAGGCTTACATTGATACCTGGGTGATTCGCTGGCTGTTCCGCCATCCGATGCACGTACAGAAGAGCGCCGCCGGCTATCTGCAGATGATCCGCGAGCAGGGTTTCGAGTTTGCCGAGCGCAATGTTTCCTACCCGTATCTGTGGTGGAGCCGGTCGAAGGATTTTGGTTTGTTGGAGCGGCTGGGGTTGAGCAAACCCAAGCCATTCGGTGAGCGCGAAGAGACGCTGGTAAACGTCGTCGCGCGCAAACCAAAAGTGGAAGTTTCCTGATGCCACACATCACTTGTGGGAGCGAGCTTGCTCGCGAAAGCGGTGCTTCAGCCATCAAAAAATTTGAATGTGAGACGGCATTCGCGAGCAAGCTCGCTCCCACAGGGATTTCAGTGTGGCTGATGATGGTGTTCTGCGCCCTATTGCTCAACGCCTGCGCCAGCCAGCCACCGCTACCAGCGGCCAACCCGACACTGCCTCTGCCGCTGCAACTGCACATCGAGCGCGAGCAAGCCGGGCAACGTCAGGACTGGCTGCTGGTGATCCAGCGCGAAGGCGCCGGCACGCGTTGGTCGATGATGGATCCGCTGGGGATTCCCCAGGCCCGCCAGCAACTGATCGATGGGCATTGGCAGGCCGACGGTCTGCTACCGCCGAACCCGGAAGCGCGGGAGTTGTTCGCCGCATTGCTGTTCGCTTTGACGCCTTCCGCCGAACTGCTGCGCAATTATCCCGACGCCCGGCAACAGGCCGATCAGCGTTCACTGCCGGCGCGCTGGAACATCCGCTATTCACAACCGTTGAGCTTCCAATTGAATCTGCCCCAAGGCCCGCACTATCGCGTTTCCCAGTTAGGTGAATCGACGCCATGACCGCTTACCTGAATGCCCTCGGCGTGATCTGCGCTTTGGGCCGCGACAAGTCTGAAGTCGCGCGCAATCTGTTTGCCGGCGACTGTTCGGGCATGCGCCGCGAGTCCGGCTGGGTCGCCGAGCGTGAGCTGCCTGTGGCCGGCGTACACGGTGAATTGGCGCCGATCCCGGTCGAACTGATCGAGCACAGCAGTCGCAACAATCAGCTGCTGCTGGAAGCCGCGCTGCAGATTCGAGACGACATCGATCGTGCGATCCAGACCTTCGGCCGCGAGCGCATAGGCGTGGTGCTAGGCACCAGCACCTCGGGCATCGACGAGGCCAGCCGGGGTCTGGCGCATTACATCCGCGAACAGCAATTTCCTCCCGAGTACGACTATCGCCAGCAGGAACTCGGCGCCCCGGCGAATTTCCTCGCCGAATGGCTGCAACTGAGCGGCCCGGCCTACGTGATTTCTACCGCTTGCACTTCCAGCGCCCGCGCGCTGATGAGCGCTCAGCGTCTGCTCGATCTGGGTCTGTGCGATGCGGTGCTGTGCGGCGGCGTCGACAGTCTGTGCAAGCTCACGCTGAACGGTTTCTCTTCGCTGGAAGCCGTTTCAGACGAACGCTGCAATCCTTTTTCCGCCAACCGCAAAGGCATCAATATCGGCGAAGCAGCGGTGCTGTTCGTGATGAGCAAACAGCGCGGCGAAGGCCCGGGCATCGCCCTGCTGGGGACGGGCGCCAGCTCGGATGCGCACCATATTTCCGCGCCGGAGCCGAGCGGTCGCGGCGCTCTGCAAGCGATGCAGAAAGCCCTTGGCCGCGCGCATCTGCAAGCCGGGCAAATCAACTACCTGAACCTGCACGGCACTGCCACCCAGCACAACGACGCGATGGAAAGTCTGGCGGTCGCGGCGCTGTTTCCCCAAGGCGTCGCCTGCTCGTCAACCAAGCCGCTGACCGGCCACACCCTCGGCGCGGCCGGCGCGCTGGAAGCGGCGTTCTGCTGGCTGAGCCTGAGTGCCGAAAACCCTGAACAGGCGTTGCCGCCACACATCTGGGACGGCCAGGCCGATCCCGCGCTGCCGCCACTCAAGTGGGTGACCGCGAGCGAACGCCTGACGTCCATTGCACCGCGCTACCTGATGAGCAACTCGTTTGCCTTCGGCGGCAACAATGTCAGCCTGATTATCGGAGACGCCCCATGAGCCACTGGCCGCTCGCCGAACTGCTGCCGCATGCCGGCGACATGATCCTGATCGACGCCATCGAGCGCTTCGATGACGAGCAGATTTTCACTCGCCTCACGGTCAAGCCCGACGGCCTGTTCAACCTGCCCGACGGCAGCCTGCCGGCGTGGGTCGGCGTCGAGCTGATGGCGCAGAGCGTCGCCGCTTTCGCCGGTTGCCACGCCCGGCAAAAAGGCAATCCGCCGGAGCTGGGCTTTCTACTCGGCACGCGCAAATTCGAGTGCAACGTCGAAGCCTTTGCGCCCGGCAGCGAGCTGACCATCCATGGCCTGCGCTCACTGGAAGACGACAACGGCATGGGCGTATTCGAATGTCACATCCACGGCGACGGCATTCATGCCAGCGCCCGGCTGAACGTGTTCCGTCCGCCGCAAGCCAACCAATATCTGCAACAGACAAAGGAGTCGCACGATGACTGAATCCGTACTGGTCACCGGCTCCAGCCGGGGCATCGGCCGCGCCATTGCCTTGCGTCTGGCGCAAGCCGGGCACGACATCGTCCTGCATTGCCGCAGCGGCATGACCGAAGCCCAAGCGGTGCAGGCCGAAATCGAAGCATTGGGTCGCCGCGCACGCATTCTGCAATTCGACGTCGCCGACCGTGAAACCTGTAAAAGCATTCTCGAAGCCGATGTCGAAAATCACGGTGCCTATTACGGCGTGGTGCTCAACGCCGGGCTGACCCGCGACGGCGCGTTTCCGGCGCTGAGCGATGACGATTGGGACGTGGTCCTGCGCACCAACCTCGACGGTTTCTACAACGTCCTGCACCCGGTGATGATGCCGATGATCCGTCGTCGCGCCGCAGGGCGCATCGTCTGCATCACCTCGGTATCGGGCCTGATCGGCAACCGTGGCCAAGTCAATTACAGCGCCTCGAAGGCCGGGGTGATTGGCGCCGCGAAGGCATTGGCGATCGAGCTGGGCAAGCGCAAAATTACGGTTAACTGCGTCGCCCCTGGCCTGATCGACACGGCCATGCTCGACGAAAACGTGCCGGTGGAGGAACTGATGAAAATGATCCCCGCGCAGCGCATGGGCACCCCGGAAGAAGTGGCCTCTGCGGTGAATTTCCTGATGTCGGCGGAAGCCTCGTACATCACTCGCCAGGTGCTGGCGGTCAACGGAGGCCTGTGCTGATGAAGCGCGTCGTCGTCACCGGCATGGCCGGCATCACCTCGCTGGGCAGCGACTGGCCGACCATTGCCGGCAATTTCGCGGCCAATCGCAGCGGCATTCGCCGCATGGACGAGTGGGATCGCTTCACTGAGCTGAACACGCGTCTGGCCGGGCCTATCGATGATTTTCTCGTGCCGTCGCACTGGACCCGCAAGCAGTTGCGCAGCATGGGCCGGGTTTCGCGACTGGCGGTCGGCGCAGCAGAAAAGGCTCTGGCCGATGCTGGCCTGCTCGGTGACGAATCGATCAAGGACGGGCGCATGGGCGTCGCTTGTGGTTCATCTACCGGTAGCACTGACGAAATCAAAGCGTTCGGCAACATGCTGCTCAACTCGGTGGCCGAGGGCCTGAACGCCAACTCCTATGTACGGATGATGCCGCACACCACCGCCGCCAATATCAGCATTTTCTTCGGCCTCACCGGGCGCCTGATTCCGACGTCCAGCGCCTGCACCAGCGGCAGCCAGGGCATCGGCTACGCCTACGAAGCAATCAAGTTTGGCCGCCTGCCGTTGATGCTCGCCGGCGGTGCCGAAGAACTGTGCCCGACTGAAGCCATGGTGTTTGACGCGCTCTACGCCACCAGCCTGAAAAACGATGCACCCCAGACCAGCCCACGCCCGTACGACAAGGGCCGCGACGGTCTGGTGATTGGTGAAGGTGGCGGCATGCTCGTGCTTGAGGAGCTGGAACACGCCCTCGCCCGTGGCGCGCACATTCACGCGGAAATCGTCGGTTTCGGCAGCAACGCCGACGGCCAGCACACCACCCGCCCGGAACAGGTCACCATGCGCCGCGCCATGGAGCTGGCCCTGGAAGATGCCGGCCTCAGCCCGGACGCCATCGGTTATGTGAACGGCCACGGCACCGCGACTGAACAGGGCGACATCGCCGAAACGCTGGCCACCAGCAGCTTGTTCGGTGAGCACATGCCGATCAGCTCGCAGAAGAGTTTTCTCGGCCACACCCTCGGTGCCTGCGGTGCGCTGGAGTCATGGTTCAGCATCGAGATGCTCAACAGCGACCGCTATGTGCACACCTTCAACCTCGACGAGGTCGACCCGCACTGCGGCAAGCTCGATTACCTGCGCGGCGAGTTTCGTCAGATGCACCACGATTACGTGATGAACAACAACTTCGCTTTCGGTGGCGTCAACACTTCGTTGATCTTCCGCCGCTGGGCATAACCGAATCAATCCAGGTCAAGGAGACCTACATGCATTTCAAGAAATTCGCCGCCGTTACCCTGCTGCTCTGCGCCCTGCCAGCGGTCAGCCAAGCCCGCGACACGGCGGTCTACCTGCCATTCGACAAAGCCGTCGCCGAAGCCACCCGCTCCGGCAAGATCGACGGCAGCGTGAAATTCTATCTGGCCGGCAACACCCCGGCGGGCAAAGTCACCGTGGTCAGCCCCGACGCCGTGACCAACAAGAAAACCAACGCCTTCAACAAGTCCGACGAAGTCGCCTGCGAATGGGTCGCCCAATCGGCAATCATCAGCCTGCACCAGGCCGCGAAAAACGCCGGCGCCAACGCCGTGACCAACATCGTCAGCTTCTACAAGCGCAACGAGCGCAAGGACGCGCAAACCTACGAATGCCACGCCGGCGCGATCATGGCGGGCGTTGCGCTGAAGGGTGATCTGGCGAAGGTTCAGTAAGCGCCAGAAATGACAAAGGGCGCCATCCGGCGCCCTTTCACAGACAGGTTGGCTTGTCATCGCCGATTACTTGCCTGGCTCTGCGATGGCTGGTTGCCCAGGATCCTCAGAGTCTCACAAGCCCCTTTCGGGAACGCAGGCAGTATTGCTTGAAATGCATCGGCAGACAACGGCTGGCGTTTCGCCTCTCGGCGCCATATTCAGTGCCATCACAATCCCAGGGCCTGTCTCACTGCGGCTTTGATGGCGCTGAATTCTTCTATTGCGAGATGTGAAATCAGATAGACGCGCCTCCCTCTACGATCTCGACTTTTAATTCGGTCGAGCCGTGAAAGGTTGACCGTCGCCACCATGTCACATTTGGCCCAGCATTTCGGACTGGCGCCTTGTAGATGACTCGCCAGCTCAAGATGGTGATCAAGCAGACGATCAGGCGCTGTAGTACTCAAAGGCACCACAGTTACCAACAGACTATTGCTGCGGTGTTTACGCAGAACGACAACGGGCCTGACTTTCACCATCTCAGGCACTTCATAGCCTCTGAAATCGCAAATCAGCACGCTGCCCTCCTTGGGCTGGTATCGAAGAGGCATCCGTGGCACTCACTGGAAAAGAGGCGATTTTGCGCAAAAATCGAGCGTTCCCCTAAGGCAGATCCGTAACGGGAAATGTAGCTCTCTGCAATCCCCTCGCTCCCTTGCACCATCTACACTCGCTTAAGCAGGTCCCGGCTCAGTACCTGCCCTCACGGTTCTCTTTCACCGTCAAAGGAGATGACCATGCAAGTGAAAGCCCTGATGGCCGCTGCGCTTATCGCCCTGCTGCCAAGTGCCAGCCATGCCACCAACCTCATGTACATGCCTTTCGAAACCGTGCTATCGGACGCCATTCGCGCCGGTCGGCTGGATGGCAGTGTGAAGTTCTACCTGATCGGCAACGGGCCGCAGGGCACTCAGCAGTTGCTGCGCCAAGGGGTGGTCAGTGATTTGAAAACCAACGGCTTCAACAAGAGCGATCAGGCTTCGTGTGAATGGGTGTTGCAGTCGAATCTGATCAAATTGCAGGCTGATGCCAAGCGGGTCGGGGCGAATGCGGTGGTCAATATTGTCAGTTACTACGACCAGCGTGTACGCAAGGATTTGAATACCTACGAGTGCCGGGCAGGAGTTTTTGTTACCCGGGTGGCTTTGAAGGGGGATTTGGTGCGGTTGCCCTGAAATCTGTGATGTTTGGGCCGACGCCTTCGCGAGCAGGCTCGCTCCCACCTTGGAATGCGTTTCCCTGTGGGAGCGAGCCTGCTCGCGAAAGCGCCAGCCGCCTTCACACCGTCAGCGGCTCAACCTTGCGCGTCAGCAGTTCGACAAACGCCTTGGCCATCGGCGATTTCTGATCTTTGCGCTGCACCAGCCACACCGCCGAAATCGCTTCGGGATCGAGCAACGGGCGGTAGACCACGCCGTCGATGCGCATGCGTTGGTAGGACGCTGGCAGCACCGATACACCCAAGCCCGCCGCCACCAGACCGATGATGGTCATCGCCTCGCCAGCCTCTTGAGCGAAGTGCGGGCTGAAGCCGGCGTCACGGGCCAGACTGAGCAGTTGTGCGTACAGCCCGCTGCCATAGCTGCGCGGGAAAAACACGAATGGCTCCAGCGCCAGCGCCGAGAGAAACAGGCCTTCATCGCTACTTTGGGCCAGTGGATGCTTGGAACTGAGCACCGCCACCAATGGCTCGCGCATCAACTCCACAACACTCAGTGAATCCGGCAATCCGAGCGGGCGCATGATGCCGACTTCGATCGACTCGTCCACCAAGGCATCGGCGACCATGGTGCTGCTCATTTCGCGCAGGTTCAGATGCACCGCCGGAAAGCGCTGACGAAAGGAAAAAATCGCCTGCGGAATGGTCGAGTTGAACGGTGCAGACGAGGTGAAGCCAATCTTCAACTCGCCCAGCTCGCCAAGTTGCGCACGGCGGGCGACATCCGCTGCCTTGTCGACTTGCGCCAGCACCAGCCGCGCCTCCTGCAGAAACAACCTGCCCGCCTCGCTCAATTCCACCCGACGATTGGTGCGTTCGAACAAGCGCGCGCCGAGCTGTTGCTCCAGCGCCTGAATCTGCTGGCTCAGCGGTGGCTGGGAGATGCCCAGCACCTGTGCGGCCCGGCCGAAATGCAGTTCTTCGGCGACGGCGATGAAGTAACGCAGATGACGCAGTTCCATAGGATTTCCATTAGGTCGCTGAAGCTATCAAACAGGTCGAACAATATATTGGATAGAAACATTAGCCAGCTATATGATTTTTTCATTGCCTGCCCGGCTGTGCTTTCCGAGGTCTGAAGTGAAAACTGCTGTCGCGCCCCTTGCCCACGAAATCCCGCCCGCTGCCGGCGACGATACCCTCGCCGAGCTGCGGGAGATCTACATCGAAAAAGGCACGCCGGCATTCATGCGCACGGTGCTGGCGCTGTTCTGTGGCGGCTTTGCGACGTTTGCCCTGCTCTACTGCGTACAACCGATGATGCCGCTGCTGTCCCACGAATACGGGATCAACGCGGCGCAGAGCAGTCTGATCCTCTCGGTGGCAACCGGCATGTTGGCCTTCGGCCTGCTGATCACCGGGCCGATCTCCGACCGCATCGGCCGTAAACCGGTGATGGTCGCGGCGCTGTTCGCTGCCGCGTTGTGCACCATCGCCAGTTCGATGATGCCGAGCTGGCACGGCGTATTGATCATGCGCGCGCTGATCGGCCTGTCGTTGAGCGGCCTGGCAGCGGTGGCGATGACCTATCTGAGCGAAGAAATCCATCCACAGCACATCGGCCTGGCGATGGGTTTGTACATCGGCGGCAACGCGATCGGCGGGATGAGCGGGCGCTTGATAACCGGCGTGCTGATCGACTTCGTCAGCTGGCACACGGCGATGCTGGTGATAGGTGGTCTGGCGCTGGTCGCGGCGGCGGTGTTCTGGAAGATCCTCCCGGAGTCGCGCAACTTCCGCGCCCGCTCACTGCACCCGCGCAGCCTGCTCGACGGCTTCACCATGCACTTTCGCGACGCCGGTCTGCCGCTGCTGTTTCTTGAAGCGTTTGTGCTGATGGGCGCGTTTGTCACGCTGTTCAACTACATCGGCTACCGCTTGCTGGCTGCGCCGTACAACCTCGATCAGGTATTTGTCGGATTGCTCTCGGTGGTCTACCTGTCGGGGATCTACAGCTCGGCGAAGATCGGCTCGCTGGCGGACAAACTGGGGCGGCGCAAAGTGCTCTGGGCGACCATTGCACTGATGTTCGCCGGACTGGCACTGACCATGTTCACCTCGTTGTTGCTGGTGATCGTCGGCATGCTGGTGTTCACCTTCGGCTTCTTCGCCGCGCACTCGGTGGCGAGCAGCTGGATCGGCCGGCGCGCGTTGACCGCCAAGGGTCAGGCGTCGTCGCTGTATCTGTTCAGTTATTACGCCGGTTCGAGCATTGCCGGGACGGCGGGCGGGGTGTTCTGGCATCTGGGCGGGTGGAACGGGATCGGGTTGTTTATTGGTGCGTTGTTGCTGATTGCCCTGCTGGTGGCGTTGAAGCTGGCGAAGTTGCCGCCGTTGCAGGGTGTCAAAGCCTGAGATAAATCCCTGTGGGAGCGAGCCTGCTCGCGAATGCACTGTGTGAGGCAACATCAGTGTTCAATGACACACCGCTTTCGCGAGCAGGCTCGCTCCCACAGTTGATTTGGGTACGACATTAGATCGTGCAAAAGAAAACGCCCGGCATTGGCCGGGCGTTTTTTATCGGGCGCTGATCACTCGTGATACTGCGCTGACAGCTCATGCACCGCACGCAGGAACGCGCCGGCATGTTCTGGATCGACCTCCGGCGTAATGCCGTGGCCAAGGTTGAACACGTGGCCGCTGCCCTTGCCGTAGCTGGCGAGGATGCGCCCGACTTCAGTGCGGATCGCTTCCGGTTTGGCGTAGAGCACGGTCGGGTCCATGTTGCCTTGCAGCGCGACCTTGTCGCCGACACGGGCGCGGGCGTTGCCGATGTCGCAGGTCCAGTCCAGGCCAAGGGCGTCGGCGCCGGCTTCGGCGATGCTTTCCAGCCACAGGCCGCCGTTCTTGGTGAACAGAATCACTGGCACTTTGCGCCCGTCATTCTCGCGGATCAGGCCGCTGACGATTTTCTTCATGTAGGCCAGGGAGAATTCCTGATACGCCGCCGCCGACAGGTTGCCGCCCCAGGTATCGAAGATCTGCACCGCTTGCGCACCGGCCATGATCTGGCCGTTGAGGTACGAAGTCACCGATTGCGCCAGCTTGTCCAGCAACAGGTGCATGGCTTGCGGGTTGTCGTAGAGCATCGCCTTGGTCTTGCGGAAGTCTTTCGACGAGCCGCCTTCAACCATGTAAGTCGCCAGGGTCCACGGACTGCCGGAGAAACCGATCAGCGGCACACGGCCGTTGAGTTCGCGACGGATGGTACTGACCGCGTCCATCACGTAGCCGAGGTCTTTGTGCGGATCCGGGATCGGCAGGGCTTCGATGTCGGCCAGGGTGCTGACAACTTTTTTGAAGCGCGGGCCTTCACCGGTCTCGAAGTACAGACCCTGGCCCATGGCATCGGGAATGGTGAGGATGTCGGAAAACAGGATCGCCGCGTCCAGTTGCGGGTAGCGGTCGAGCGGTTGCAGGGTGACTTCGCAGGCGAACTCCGGATTCATGCACAGGCTCATGAAGTCGCCGGCATGGGCGCGGCTGGCGCGGTACTCCGGCAGGTAGCGACCGGCCTGGCGCATCATCCACACAGGGGTGACGTCAACGGGTTGCTTGAGCAGGGCGCGGAGGAAACGGTCGTTCTTCAGGGCAGTCATGTCGGCATCCGGAAAAAAAGTGCGGGCATTTTCTCAGAGCGCGAGGCAAAAGGCACGGATGTGGGTCAGCCTTTTGTCTATCGGGTCAATTTATTGCGTTGGAATGCGCTATCAGCAACACCGAGAAACAACTGTGGGAGCGAGCCTGCTCGCGAAGAGGCCGGCACATCCAACATTGAAGTTGGCTGACAGACCGCTTTCGCGAGCGGGCTCGCTCCCACAAGAGTATTGCGTTTGGCTCAGGCGCCGGGGTTAGACACCCAGGTAATCGAGGATCCCTTCAGCCGCATTGCGCCCTTCAAAGATCGCCGTCACCACCAGGTCGGAACCGCGCACCATGTCGCCACCGGCGAAGATTTTCGGGTTGCTGGTCTGGTGCTTGTACTGACCTTGCTCAGGCGCAACAACGCGGCCCTGGCTGTCGGTCTGGATCTCGAACTGTTCGAACCACGGTGCCGGGCTCGGACGGAAGCCGAAAGCGATGACCACGGCGTCGGCCGGGATGATCTCTTCGGAACCCGGGATCGGCTCGGGGCTACGACGGCCACGGGCGTCCGGTTCGCCGAGACGGGTCTCGACCACTTTCACGCCTTCGACCTTGTCTTCACCGACGATGGCGATCGGCTGGCGGTTGTAGAGGAATTTCACGCCTTCTTCCTTGGCGTTCTTCACCTCTTTGCGCGAGCCGGGCATGTTCGCTTCGTCACGACGATAAGCGCAGGTCACCGACTTGGCGCCCTGACGGATCGAGGTGCGATTGCAGTCCATCGCCGTGTCGCCGCCGCCGAGCACCACAACCTTCTTGCCTTTCATGTCGACGAAATCTTCCGGCGACTTTTCAAAGCCCAGGTTGCGATTGACGTTGGCGATGAGGAAGTCCAGCGCGTCATAAACGCCTGGCAGGTCCTCACCGGCAAAGCCGCCCTTCATGTAGGTGTAGGTGCCCATGCCCATGAACACCGCATCGTACTCGGCGAGCAGTTGTTCCATGGTCACGTCTTTGCCGACTTCGGTGTTGAGACGGAACTCGATGCCCATGCCGGTGAAGACTTCGCGACGATTGCTCAGCACGGTCTTTTCCAGCTTGAACTCGGGGATGCCGAAGGTCAGCAGGCCACCGATTTCCGGGTTCTTGTCGAACACCACCGGGGTTACGCCGCCACGCACCAGCACGTCGGCACAACCCAGACCCGCCGGGCCTGCGCCAATGATCGCCACGCGTTTGCCGGTCGGTTTGACCTTGGACATGTCCGGGCGCCAGCCCATGGCGAACGCGGTGTCGGTGATGTACTTCTCGACCGAACCGATGGTCACCGCGCCGAAGCCGTCGTTGAGGGTGCAGGCACCCTCGCACAGACGATCCTGCGGGCACACCCGGCCGCAGACTTCCGGCAGGGTGTTGGTCTGGTGCGACAGCTCGGCGGCCTGAAGGATGTTGCCCTCGGCCACCAATTTGAGCCAGTTTGGAATGAAGTTGTGCACCGGGCACTTCCATTCGCAATACGGGTTGCCGCAACCCAGGCAGCGGTGGGCCTGATCGGCCGACTGCTGGGGTTTGAACGGTTCGTAGATTTCAACGAACTCTTTCTTGCGTTGACGCAACAGTTTCTTCTTCGGATCCTTGCGCCCGACATCGATGAACTGGAAGTCGTTATTCAGACGTTCAGCCATTGTTAAAACCTCATCAAACTCTTCAGGCGCATATCACTGCGGGTTGGCACGAGTGCTGGAAAGCAGGGTTTTCAAGCTGGCAGCCTTGGGCTTGACCAACCAGAAACGCCGCAAGTAATCGTCGAGGTTCTCAGCGAGCTCACGACCCCACTCGCTGTCGGTTTCGGCGACGTACTCGTTCAGCACGTTCTGCAGGTGGCTGCGATAGGCTTCCATCGCCTCGCCGCTGATCCGCTGGATCTCCACCAGTTCGTGATTGACCCGGTCAACGAAGGTGTTGTCCTGATCGAGCACGTAGGCGAAACCACCGGTCATGCCAGAGCCGAAGTTGTAACCGGTCTTGCCCAGCACGCAGACGAAACCACCGGTCATGTACTCGCAGCAGTGATCGCCAGTGCCTTCCACAACCGTGTGGGCACCGGAGTTACGCACGGCGAAACGCTCGCCTGCGGTGCCGGCGGCGAACAGCTTGCCGCCAGTGGCACCGTACAGGCAGGTGTTGCCGATGATGGCGCTTTCCTGAGTTTTATAGACGCTGCCCTTCGGCGGCACGATGACCAGCTTGCCGCCGGTCATGCCTTTGCCGACGTAGTCGTTGGCGTCGCCTTCCAGGTACATGTTCAGACCGCCGGCGTTCCACACACCGAAGCTCTGCCCGGCCGTGCCTTTGAAACGGAAGGTGATCGGCGCCTTGGCCATGCCCTGGTTGCCGTGCTTGCGCGCGATTTCGCCGGAGATCCGGGCGCCAATCGAACGGTCGCAGTTGCAGATATCCAGCTCAAACTCAGCACCGCTGAGGTCGTTGATCGCCGACGAGGCCAGCTCGACCATCTTCTCCGCCAGCAGACCTTTGTCGAACGGCGGGTTGCGCTCAACGCCGCAGAACTGCGGTTTGTCCGCCGGGATGTGATCGCTGCCCAACAATGGCGTCAGGTCCAGGTGATGCTGCTTGGCGGTCTGGCCTTCGAGGATTTCCAGCAGATCAGTGCGACCGATCAGCTCTTCGAGGGAGCGCACACCCAGTTTGGCCAGCCACTCACGGGTTTCTTCGGCGACGTAGGTGAAGAAATTCACCACCATGTCGACGGTGCCGATGTAGTGATCCTTGCGCAATTTCTCGTTCTGCGTCGCGACGCCAGTGGCGCAGTTGTTCAGATGGCAGATGCGCAGGTATTTGCAGCCCAGTGCGATCATCGGCGCGGTACCGAAGCCGAAGCTCTCGGCGCCAAGGATCGCGGCTTTGATCACGTCGAGGCCGGTTTTCAGGCCACCGTCGGTCTGCACTCGGACTTTGCCGCGCAGGTCGTTGCCGCGCAAAGTCTGGTGGGTTTCAGCCAGGCCGAGTTCCCACGGTGCGCCTGCGTATTTGATCGAGGTCAGCGGCGAAGCACCGGTGCCACCGTCGTAGCCGGAAATGGTGATCAGGTCGGCATAGGCCTTGGCCACACCGGCGGCGATGGTGCCGACGCCCGCTTCTGCTACCAGCTTCACCGAAACCAGCGCCTGCGGGTTGACCTGCTTCAAGTCAAAGATCAACTGCGACAAATCTTCGATCGAATAGATGTCGTGGTGCGGCGGTGGCGAAATCAGGGTCACGCCCGGCACTGCGTAACGCAGCTTGGCGATCAGCCCGTTGACCTTGCCGCCCGGCAGTTGCCCGCCCTCGCCCGGCTTGGCGCCCTGGGCGACCTTGATCTGCAGCACTTCGGCGTTGACCAGGTATTCCGGAGTTACACCAAAACGACCGGTGGCAACCTGCTTGATTTTCGAACTCTTGATGGTGCCGTAACGCGCCGGATCTTCACCACCTTCGCCGGAGTTGGAACGCGCACCGAGGCGGTTCATGGCTTCGGCCAGGGCTTCGTGAGCTTCCGGCGACAGTGCGCCCAGCGAGATGCCGGCGGAGTCGAAGCGCTTGAGCACCGACTCCAGCGGCTCGACTTCACTGATGTCCAGCGGCGTGTCGAGGGTCTTGACCTTGAACAGGTCGCGAATCATCGACACCGGACGGTTGTCCACCAGCGAGGTGTATTCCTTGAACTTGGCGTAGTCGCCCTGCTGCACAGCGGCTTGCAGGGTGTTGACCACGTCCGGGTTGTAGGCGTGATATTCGCCACCGTGGACGAACTTCAGCAGACCGCCCTGCTGGATCGGCTTGCGCGGACTCCAGGCTTCGACGGCGAGCGCTTTCTGCTCGGCTTCGATGTCGACGAAACGCGCGCCCTTGATCCGGCTCGGCACGCCACGGAAGCTCAGCTCGCAGACTTCTTCAGACAGACCAATGGCCTCGAACAGCTGCGCACCACGGTACGAAGCGATGGTCGAGATACCCATCTTCGACAGGATCTTGAGCAGGCCTTTGGTGATGCCCTTGCGGTAGTTCTTGAACACCTCGTAGAGGTCGCCCAGGACTTCACCGGTACGGATCAGGTCGCCCAGCACTTCGTAGGCCAGGAACGGATACACCGCCGAGGCGCCAAAACCGATCAGCACCGCGAAGTGATGCGGGTCACGGGCGGTCGCGGTTTCAACGAGGATGTTGGAATCGCAACGCAGGCCTTTCTCGGTCAGGCGGTGGTGCACGGCACCGGTCGCCAGCGAGGCGTGGATCGGCAGCTTGCCCGGTGCGATATGGCGGTCGCTCAGGACGATCTGGGTACGCCCGGCGCGCACGGCTTCTTCAGCCTGATCGGCAACGTTGCGGATCGCCGCTTCGAGGCCGAGGCTTTCGTCGTAGTTGAGGTCGATGATCGCCCGTTCGAAACCCGGACGGTCGAGGTTCATCAGCGAGCGCCACTTGGCCGGCGAGATCACTGGCGAGCTGAGGATCACGCGCGAGGCGTGTTCCGGCGACTCCTGGAAAATGTTGCGCTCGGCACCGAGGCAGATTTCCAGCGACATCACGATCGCTTCACGCAGCGGGTCGATCGGCGGGTTGGTGACCTGCGCGAACTGCTGGCGGAAATAGTCGTACGGCGTGCGTACACGCTGGGACAGCACGGCCATCGGCGTGTCGTCGCCCATCGAGCCCACGGCTTCGTAACCTTGCTCGCCGAGCGGACGCAGCACCTGATCACGCTCTTCGAACGTGACCTGATACATCTTCATGTACTGCTTGAGCTGATCGACGTCGTAGAAAGCCGAACCGTGGTCGTTGTCTTCCATGGTCGCCTGGATGCGCAGGGCGTTCTTGCGCAGCCATTGCTTGTACGGATGACGGGATTTCAGACGGTTGTCGATCGCATCGGTATCGAGGATCTGCCCGGTTTCGGTATCCACGGCGAAGATCTGGCCCGGGCCGACGCGACCCTTGGCGAGCACGTCTTCAGGCTGGTAGTTCCACACGCCGATTTCCGAGGCGAGAGTGATGAAACCGTTCTTGGTGGTCACCCAGCGCGCCGGACGCAGACCGTTACGGTCGAGCAGGCACACCGCGTAGCGACCATCGGTCATCACCACGCCGGCCGGGCCGTCCCACGGCTCCATGTGCATCGAGTTGTACTCGTAGAACGCACGCAGATCCGGGTCCATGGTTTCGACGTTCTGCCACGCTGGCGGAATGATCATGCGCACGCCACGGAACAGGTCGATGCCACCGGTGACCATCAGTTCGAGCATGTTGTCCATGCTCGATGAGTCGGAACCAACACGGTTGACCAGCGGGCCGAGTTCTTCCAGATCCATCAGATCGTTGGTGAACTTGGTCCGCCGGGCCTGTGCCCAGTTGCGGTTACCGGTGATGGTGTTGATTTCGCCGTTGTGGGCGAGGAAGCGGAACGGCTGCGCCAGCGGCCATTTCGGCAGGGTGTTGGTGGAGAAGCGCTGGTGGAACACGCAGATCGCGGTTTGCAGGCGCTCGTCACTCAGGTCCGGATAGAACGCGGCCAGGTCGGCCGGCATCATCAGGCCTTTATAGATGATGGTCTTGTGCGAAAAGCTGCAGATGTAATGGTCGGTGTCAGCGGCGTTGGCCACCGACGAACGGCGACGGGCGCTGAACAGCTTCACGGCCATGTCCTGATCGCTCAGGCCTTCGCCGCCGATGTAGACCTGCTCGATCTGCGGCAGACGCTCAAGGGCGAGGCGGCCGAGGACGCTGGTGTCGATCGGCACTTTGCGCCAGCCGATCAGTTGCAGGCCTTCGGCGAGGATCTCGCGGTTCATGTTCTCGCGAGCGGCTTCGGCCTTGGCCGGATCCTGATTGAAGAACACCATGCCCACAGCATATTGCTTGGGCATATCGACGCCGAAGCTTTCCTGGGCAATGGCTCGCAGGAAGGCGTCGGGTTTTTGAATCAGCAGACCGCAACCGTCACCGGTCTTGCCGTCGGCATTAATCCCACCGCGGTGGGTCATGCAGGTCAGGGCCTCGATGGCCGTTTGCAAAAGGGTATGACTGGGCTCGCCCTGCATATGAGCTATCAGGCCGAAACCGCAGTTATCCTTGAATTCATCTGGTTGGTACAGACCTGCTTTCATAGACACTTTCTCACCAGGCTGCCTCTATTCGAGGCAAATTTCTTTTCAATTCAACCACTTGCGTTCCGCGCCGAACGTACGCCGGCTTAGCGGGGGCAAAAGGGTGGTCATTGTACACAGCGACACAGAGGCTCACAAATTTGACGACGAACTGTCGCAAATTCATGTCGCATTTGTGAAAGGTTTAAAGCGATCTGCTGTGCTAGTCAAAACTTTTTTAAATTCTGACCGCAACGACTCAAAAACTACTGTGACGCAGACACCACAAGGCACGCGGCCGCAGGGACGGTTGGCGCTTGCTGGCGAACCGCGTTGCACGCCAACGTGTGCGAGGCAAGGCGCGGGATGCTGCCAATGGTTGTTCCCTTGGCAAATCCCGCAACGCAGCCTCGCACACGTTGGCGCGCAACCCGAAGGGACGCGCCCCATTTTTCGCTGGGCAGCGTTGCTCG
>NZ_RCOA01000016.1:98399-133920 GCF_004307585.1 Pseudomonas sp. Sample_20
GTTGGCGCGCAACCCGAAGGGACGCGCCCCATTTTTCGCTGGGCAGCGTTGCTCGGAACTTATTTGGAAAAACCAAACTACGTTCCTCGCGCCTTGCCCAGCAAAAAATGGGGCGGCGTCGCGGTCGTCAGCAAGCGCCAACCGTCCCTGGAGGCGGCGCGCACTCATGGAGATTTTGAGGTGCCGGGAGAGGCGGCCTGGGTAAGGCCGCCGAATCTTCAGCGAGTTGTTGCCAGTTCCTGTTGGACGCTGGCGACAGTGCGAGGCCAAGGTTTACCAGCCTGAACCTTCGCTGGCAAGGCCTTGATGGCAGAAACGGCCGCATCACGATTGGCAAAGTTGCCGTAGGTGATCACGTAAAGCGGCTTGCCGTTGAGGACTTTCTTGAAATAACGGTACTCGCCGCCCTGCTCCTTGACGAAGTTCTGCGCGGCGGTTTCCGAGCTGGTGCCGAGGATCTGCACCACGTAATTGCTGGTCGGCTGACCGGCGTACCAGCTGCCACCGGCAGCCTTGGCCACGGTAACGGGCTTGTCGGCAGGCTTGGCCGGAGCAGGAGCAGGAGCAGGTTTCGCAGCTGGCGCCGGGGTAGCCGGAGCAGGCTTGGCTGTGGCGATCTGCGTCGGTGCCGGGGTTGGTGCCGGTTTGGCGGCAGGAGTCGGAACCGGTGTCGGCGCGGGACCGGCCGGAACGCCAGCAGGCGGCGCGGAGGTGGTTACGGTCGGCGGCGTATCGCTGGAGCCTTCCAGCGGCACGCCGTCGTCGCCTTCGGTGATGCCACCGGCGGCTTCCGCCAGCGGGCCCCGCATGACCGGCTGCGAGTTGCCGACCAATGGCAGCGGCATCGGCTGGGTGTTGCCGGCGAATTCGACGGACGGGTTGGCGCCATTCGCTGCACCCTGACCCAGTGGCAGTTGCGCCTGTTCATTGGCCGGAGCACCGGTGGTCGGTGCCTTGCTGCGACCCGGCATCAGCCAGGCGGCGGCAACCGCGACCACAACGACGGCGGAAATCGCCAATACGTGTTTCTTCGGCATGTTGAACCCCATACTTGGACGCTTGACCGCGGAGCGGCTGGCAATCATGACTTCGATCAGTGCATCGCGAGCGACCTGGTTGATGTTGCCCGGCCAGCCCTCGGAGCTTTCGTGAATATCAGAGATCTGATCTGCGGTGAAAAGTTCGACACCCCGGCCCGCGCCTTCCAGCCGCTGGTCGAGATATTCGCGGGTCTCTTCTTCGGTGTACGGCTGCAATTCGATGACGTGGAAACGCTCTTCTTCGAGCTGCAACGCCTCAAGCTGAGCGATCAGCGACGACTCGCCGAACAGGAACACATGCGGACGACCTTCCGGCGTGCCGGCGCCGAGCGCCATCAACGCTTCCAGCGCGGACTCGTCGAGCTGCTCGGCATCGTCCACCAGCAGATAGACTTCCTGCCCGGTCAGACCCAGTTGCACCACCTGCTCGAGAATCGCACCGACTTCGGCCTGAGCGACATCCAGCGCCTGCGCCACCTGGCGCAGCACGCCCGCCGCATCACCGGCGCCACGGGCGGAAACCACCACGCTCTGCACCGATTGCTTGTTGGTACTGGCAACGAGCGCCTGCCGCAGCAGGGTCTTGCCGCTGCCTTGCGGGCCGGTGACCACCAGCAGCAACTGGCTGTAACGCGCCAAGTGATGCAGTTGACCCAGCACCGGTTTGCGCTGGGCCGGGAAGAATTTGAAGCCCGGCACCCGTGGCGCGAACGGGTCGTGACTTAACTGGAAATGGCCGAGAAACGCCTCGTCGGCATGCAAACTAGTCATCGGAATCGTTTTAACCTTTAAGCTGAGCCAGGGCGCGGTAATCCGCTCCCAGCGTGGCCTGTAGAACCTCTTTCGGATAATCGTCGGTCACTACCGCTTCGCCCATCCGGCGCAGCAGCACCAGGCGCAGACGACCGTCGATCACTTTTTTATCAATTGCCATGTGTTGGAGAAAATCGGCTTCGCTCATCTCTTCAGGCGGAATGACAGGCAGACCGGCGCGCTGGAACAGACGAATGCCGCGATCACGCTCCTGCTCGCTGATCCAGCCCAGGCGCGCGGACATTTCCAGCGCCATCACCGTGCCCGCCGCGACCGCCTCGCCATGCAGCCAGACACCATAGCCCATATGGGTTTCGATGGCGTGGCCGAAGGTGTGGCCGAGGTTGAGCGTGGCGCGTACGCCGGTTTCCTTTTCATCGGCACCGACCACCGCAGCCTTGGCCGCGCAGGAACGCTCGATCGCATAGGTCAGCGCGGTCTGGTCCAGCGCGCGCAGAGCGTCGACGTTTTCTTCCAGCCAGGTCAGGAACGGTTCGTCGCAGATCAGACCGTACTTGATGACTTCCGCCAGGCCCGCCGACAACTCGCGCTCCGGCAGGGTTTTCAGCGATGCGGTATCGATCAGCACCACGTTCGGCTGATAGAACGCGCCGACCATGTTCTTGCCCAGCGGATGGTTGATGCCGGTCTTGCCGCCGACCGAGGAATCGACCTGCGACAACAGCGTGGTAGGAATCTGGATGAAATCGACACCGCGCTGATAACAGGCGGCAGCGAAACCGGCCATGTCGCCGATCACCCCGCCGCCCAAGGCGATCACGGTGGTGCGGCGGTCATGACGGGCGGTCAGCAGACCGTCGAAAATCAGTTGCAGGGTTTCCCAGTTCTTGAAGGCTTCGCCATCAGGCAACACCACCGAGATCACCGAGAACTGCGCAAGGCTGCGGGTCAGACGTTCGAGATAGAGCGGCGCGACGGTTTCGTTGGAGATGATTGCCACCTGCCGCCCGTGGATGTGCGGCGCCAGCAGTTCCGGCTGATCCAACAGACCTTCGCCAATATGAATCGGGTAGCTGCGCTCGCCTAGATCGACCTTGAGTGTCTGCATGTGTCCCCACAGTGAAGATGGAAGCAGGCGTCCTGCCCTGAAATTATTGGTGTTCTGCGGCCTGTAGCGGTATGACGCCGCTCGCCCGGCATCCGCCACACCCTCGGCGGACGCTGACAGGACGCCGAGGATAGCGCATTTCGGACGATGCTTTAACGGGGCGGCAACTGCGCGAGGCGGTCGAGAATGTCGAGCACCACCATGCGTGGCGGCCGCTCGTCGGTTTCCACCACCAGATCGGCAATTTCCCGATAAAGCGGATCACGTATCTCGAGCAGGTCGCGCAGGGTTTTCGCCGGATCGGCGGTACGCAGCAGCGGCCGATTGCGATCGCGGGAGGTGCGGCCGACCTGCTGCTCAACGGAGGCGTGCAGATACACCACGCGCCCGCCTTCATGCAGGGCCTTGCGATTGGCATCACGCATCACTGCGCCGCCGCCGGTCGCCAGCACCACGCCATCGAACGCGCACAGCTCGGCAATCATCGCCTGCTCACGGTCACGAAAGCCGGGCTCGCCTTCCTTGTCGAAGATCCATGGGATATTGGCACCCGTGCGCAGCTCAATTTCCTTGTCGGAATCCTTGAACGGCAGGCGCAGCTCTTTGGCCAGCAATCGGCCGATGGTGCTTTTGCCAGCACCCATCGGTCCTACAAGTATCAAATTTCGCACAGAATCAACGACTCACAGCAATCGCCTGGTTATTCATGATACGCGGAGTGAGAAATACCAGCAGCTCGGATTTTTTCTCCGAAACCACATCACGCCGGAAAAGGCGGCCAAGATACGGCACATCGCCAAGAAATGGCACCTTATCTACGACCTTGCTTTGAGTATTTGAAAAAACACCGCCGATTACGATGGTCTCGCCGTCATTTACCAGCACTTTGGCGTTGACCTCGTTTTTCTTGATCGGCGGCACATCCTGCACCTTGTTCAGGTAGTCCGGCTCATCCTTGGTGACCTTGACCTCCATGATAATGCGGTTGTCCGGAGTGATCTGCGGGGTCACTTCCAGCGACAGCGAGGCCTCCTTGAACGACACCGAGGTCGCGCCGCTGGAGCTGGCCTCCTGATAGGGAATCTCGGTGCCTTTGAGGATCTTCGCGGTTTCCTTGTCCGAGGTGACCACCTTCGGCTGCGAGACGATTTCGCCGTTGCCGGTCTTTTCCATCGCCGTCAGTTCGAGATCCAGCAGCACGTTGTCGGTGATGAAAGCGATGCCGATCCCCGAGGTATTGTTGACCGTGCCCATGTCGACGAACGGCGAGTTGGTGCCGGTGCTGCCCGGCGTACCGATAGTGCTCGACGAACCGTTGACCCCGGAGGCGTTCCAGTTGCCCTTGTTCTGCACCGAACCGCCCCAGCGCACGCCCAGGCTCTTGTCGTAATCGACGTTGGCCTCAACGATGCGCGCCTCGATCATCACCTGGCGTACCGGAATATCCAGCTGCGCGACGATCCGCCGGAGTTCGTCGAGGCGATCCTGGGTCTGGTAGGCAATGATGTTGTTGGTTCGCTCATCGACGGTAATCGAACCGCGCTCGTCGACCTTGGCCTCGGCACTGGTCACCGACTGGAACAGCTTGGCGATGTCCGCCGCCTTGGCGTAATTGACTTGCAGCAACTCGCGACGCAGGGGCGCCAGCTCGGCGATCTGCTTCTGCGATTCCAGTTCCTGGCGCTCGCGAGCGGCAATTTCATCGGCCGGCGCGACCAGCAGCACGTTGCCGATCTTGCGCTTGTCCAGCCCCTTGGTTTTCAGCACCAGATCCAGCGCCTGATCCCACGGCACGTTCTGCAGGCGCAAAGTGATACCGCCCTGCACCGTATCGCTCGCCACCAGATTGAGATTGGTGAAGTCCGCGATCAGTTGCAGCACCGAGCGCACGTCGATGTCCTGAAAATTCAGCGAGAGCTTGTCGCCGACATAGGCCTGACGGTCGGCGTTGCGCTTTTGCAGGTCGTCGATGCTCATCGGCCGCACGCTCACGGTGAGCTTGTTGTCGGTCTGAAACGTGGAGTAGTCGAAGGTGCCGCTGGGCTCGACACTGATCACGGTGCGATCGCCGGTGAGCGCTGCGTTGACGAACTGCACCGGCGTGGCGAAGTCCTTGACGTCGAGGCGCACGCGCAGCTTTTCCGGCAATTGCGTACGGGCGAAGCTGAGGATGATCTTGCCGTCGTGCTCCTGGATATCCGGGGCGATGGTCGGATCAGAGAGATCAATGACCACGTTGCCCTCGCCCTCGGTGCCGCGCTGGAAATCGACACCGCGAATCGCCCTGCTGCGTTGCGCGGCTGGTCTGGCAGGTGCCGCAGCGGCCGTGGCGGCACGCGGTGCAACGGCAGCCGGGCGCGGCGCAGTCGTGGAGGCGCCCTGACCGACCACCACAAACAGATTATTGCCCTCGACCCGCGTGCTGTACGGCGCCAATTGCGTCAGGCTGACAATCAGCCGCGTGCGATCCTTGGCTTCGGCCACCGTGGCCGTGCGCGCGTTGCCGCTGCCCAGATCAAGATTCCTGCTGGCCAACTGGCTGGTCACGCCCGGCAGATCCAGTGCAATGCGCGCAGGCGACTCGGTTGTGTAGCCCTTGGGCTGTGGTGGCGGGCCGTCGAACGACAGCTTCAGTTCGACGCGGTCACCCGGCAGCGCGGCAACATCCAGCGCTTTCAGACTGGCCGCCATTACCATCGGTGACACCAGCGCTATCCATAGCGAAAAACCGAGGGTGGAGAAAATCCTGTTCATTATTCGACTTCCACTATGAGTGCTCTTTCAAAGGAATGGTGCGCGGCCGCTCCAGCCAGGCGCCGGCGCCGTCGGGCACGATCTCCACGACATCGACCTGGGTAGGGCTGATGGCGACGATGCGGCCGTCGTTGCGGCCCAGGTAGTCGCCGACCTTCAGGCGATGCACCCCGCCTGCGCCGCGCAACAACGCAAACGAGCCCGAGGCATTGGCAATCGTGCCGACCATTTCGAACTGCTCGATATTGAACCCTTCAAGGTATTGCTTGACCCGGTTGGGGTCGGGTTTGACGTTGCGCGAGCCGTGCTTCTGCCCGGCCAGATCGACCCGCGCCTGCCGCGAAAACGGGCTGCGCAGGTTGGCGGCGCTGTAAGTGAATGTGGGGTAAGACCGGAATGTCGGCGTTGGTTCAATCTTGCCCGCCGGGCGCAGGCGCACTTCGTTGAGGTACGCGTCGAGGTCGCTGAAGTCATCGCCGCCACCGCAGCCGCTCAACGCCAGCAGCATGGGCAGGACGAGATAACGAATCGGGGTCATTTCTCCAGCCCCTTGTCGTTATAGCGGTACGTCTTGGCAAGAATGCTCATGCGCAGCTTCGTCCCGCCCTCGGGATTGGCCGGCGCCAGTTCGAAATCGTGCAGAGTGACAATTCGTGGCAGGCCGGCGACGCCGCTGACGAAGGTGGCGAGGTCGTGATAGGCACCGGTTACGGTGATCTGGATCGGCAGTTCGATGTAGAACGGCTGGGTCACTTCCGGCAGCAGCTTGATTTCCTCGAATTCCAGGCCGCTGCCCAGACCGGTGCGGGTGATGTCTTCAAGCAGGCCCGGCACTTCGGTGTCGCTGGGCAATTGCCGCAGCAGCACGCCGAAGGTGTTTTCCATTTCCTTCATTTGCTGGGTATACAGCTCAAGGTTCGCCGACAGCCGCGCCTTGCTGGCGAATTGTTCCTTGAGGGTGATTTCTTCTTCGCGCTTGAGGTCGAGCTGATTTTCCATGTCGCTGATGAAGAAGTAATAGCCAAGCGCGAGGATCAACACCATCACCAGCGCACCGCACAGGGTTTTCACGGCAGGCGGCCAGGAACCGATGTTACTGGTGTCGAGGTCGTTGAAATCGATGTTGCGCAGGCTTTGCAGCCACTCGGAGGCGTTCATTGCTCGTCCTCCACAACCTTGGGCTGGGTCTGACGAACGGTCAGCTGGAAGACGTTGGCCTGTTCGACCTGATCGGCGCTGGTGGCCTTGACCTCATTCAGGCTCGGCGCGTCGAACCAGTCGGACGCGTCGAGATTGCGCATCAGCTCGGACACCCGGTTGTTCGACTCCGCCGCGCCACTGATGGACAGGGTCTTGCCGGCCATTTTCACATCGGTGAAATACACGCCGTCCGGCAGGGTACGCGCCAGCTGATCGAAGATTCGCCCGCTGATCTGCCGATTGCCCTGCAGGTCCTGGATGATGCGCATGCGCTCGACCAATTGCTGGCGGCGCGCCTTGAGTTCGCTGATCTGTTTGATGCGTTCGTCGACCACGGCAATCTGTTTGCCGATGTAATCGTTGCGAGCCATTTGCCGCTCGATGGCCGCGGTGATGATCTGGTCGGCAATCAGCACCGCGCCGATCGAGCCGGCCAGCACGCCGATCAGGACCAGCAGAAAGCGTTTGCGCCGTTCTTCGCGGCGCTCCTCGCGCCAGGGGAGAAGGTTGATCCGCGCCATCAGTCGAAACTCCTGAGCGCGAGCCCGCAGGCAATCATCAAGGCTGGCGCATCACTGGCCAGCGCCCCAGCATTGACCTTGCTGCCTAAAGCCATGTCGGCGAACGGGTTGGCGACCTGCGTCGGCGTGTCCAGACGCTGTTCGATCAGACGGTCCAGGCCGGGCACCGAGGCGGTGCCGCCGGCCAGCAGGATATGGTCGACCGCGTTGTACTGGCCGGAGGCGAAGAAGAACTGCAGCGAGCGCGAGACCTGCTGCACCAGCGCCTCGCGAAATGGCTGCAGGACCTCGCTGACGTAATCGTCAGGCAGCCCGCCCTGTTTTTTCGCCAGGCCCGCCTGTTCGACCGTGAGGCCGTAGCGGCGCTGGATCTCTTCGGTGAGCTGGCGTCCGCCGAACAATTGCTCGCGGGTGTAGATGATCTTGCCGTTGTGCAGGACGCTGAGGGTGGTCATGGTCGCACCGATGTCGACCACTGCCACGGTCAGGCGCTCCTGGGAGGCCGCCAGATGCGTCGCCAGCAGGCCGAACGAGCGCTCCAGCGCGTAGGCCTCGACATCCACCACCCGCGCGGTCAGGCCGGCGAGCGCCAGCGCCGCTTCACGCACCTCGACGTTTTCCTTGCGACAGGCGGCGAGCAGCACGTTGACCCGTTCCGGGTTGCGCGGCGAGACGCCCTGGACTTCAAAGTCGATGGCGACTTCGTCCAGCGGATAGGGAATGTATTGGTCGGCCTCGATCTTGAGCTGGTTTTCCAGTTCGTCGTCGGACAGCCCGGCGTCCATCTCGATGACCTTGGTGATCACCGCCGAACCGGCCACCGCCACTGCCACGCTCTTGACCCCGGTACGCGCCTTGACCAGCAGGCGGCTCAGTGCCTGGCCAACGCCCTCGAGTTCGGCGATGTTCTTTTCGACCACAGCGTTCGCCGGCAACGCCTCCACCGCGTAGGCCTCGACCCGGTAGCGCTCGCCCTGACGGCTCAGTTCCAGCAGCTTCACCGACGTGGAGCTGATGTCGATCCCCAGTAACGCATTGGTCTTTTTATTGAAGAGTCCCAGCACTACCAATTCCCTATGACTTTCCGTGAGTTACGGACTCTGTAATACGCATTGCGTTCCTTCACCCCCGTCTTGACAGAAGCGCCAATGACGCCTCCGACGGAAAAGTGCTTATAATGCCCAGCGATTTTTTCCGCTTTTTACTGCCCGCGCGGATGGCTCTGTGTGTAACCGCAGCCCCGTGCCAAATTCATTCTTTGCCCTGGATGTCCAAAAGCCTTGATTCGTCTGCTGAAATTTTTCGGTTGGTCCATCGTCGCCGTTTTCTGCGGACTGCTCTTAGGTCTCAGCGGCGCCTTTCTTTACCTTAGTCCGGGTTTGCCGTCTGTGGAGGCGCTGAGAAGCATTCAGTTGCAGATTCCTCTGCGCGTCTACAGCAGCGACAACAAGTTGATCGCAGAATTTGGCGAAATGCGCCGTACACCGATCCGTTTCGCCGACATTCCACCCAATTTCATCAATGCGTTACTAAGTGCTGAAGACGACAATTTCGCCAATCACTATGGCGTCGATCCGAGCAGCCTGATGCGCGCGGCAACGCAATTGGTCAAGAGCGGGCACATTCAGTCCGGCGGCAGCACCATCACCATGCAGGTGGCGAAGAACTTCTTCCTCACCAGCGAGCGCAGCTTCTCGCGTAAAACCACGGAAATTCTCCTCGCCTTGCAGATCGAACGACAACTGACCAAGGACGAGATCCTTGAGCTGTACGTCAACAAGATCTACCTGGGTAACCGCGCCTACGGCATCGAGGCGGCGGCGCAGGTGTATTACGGTAAATCGATCCGTGACATCAGCCTCGCGCAGATGGCGATGATTGCCGGTCTGCCAAAAGCTCCGTCGCGCTTCAACCCGCTGGCCAACCCGGCACGCAGCAAAGAACGCCGCGACTGGATCCTCGGGCGCATGTACAAGCTGGGCAAGATCAGCGAAGCCGACTACACCGCCGCGATCAACGAGCCGCTGAACGCCAGCTACCACGTGCCGACCCCGGAAGTGAACGCACCGTACATCGCCGAAATGGCCCGTGCCGAAATGGTCGGTCGTTATGGCAGCGAGGCCTACACCGAAGGCTTCCGCGTCACCACCACAGTGCCGAGCAATCTGCAGGAAATGGCCAACACCGCACTGCACGAAGGCTTGATGACTTACGACCAGCGCCACGGCTACCGTGGCCCCGAGTCGCGCCTGCCAGGCAAGACCCGCGAAGCCTGGGCCAGCGAACTGACCAAGCAGCGCACCATCAGCAGCCTCGAACCTGCGATCGTTACCCAAGTCGATAAAACCGGCCTGCAAGTGTTGACCCGCACCGGTGAAGAGCACGTTGCCTGGGACACGATGAAATGGGCGCGACCGTTCCTCAATACCAACAGCATGGGCGCCAACCCGCGCCAGCCGTCGGATGTCGCGCAGGTCGGCGATCTGATCCGCGTGCAGCGCCAGACCGACAATTCGCTGAAATTCAGCCAGATTCCGCAGGCTCAGGGCGCGGTGGTGTCGCTGGATCCGCAAAACGGTGCGATCCGTTCGCTGGTGGGTGGCTTCGCTTTCGAGCAGAGCAACTACAACCGCGCCATGCAGGCCAAGCGTCAGCCGGGTTCGAGCTTCAAGCCATTCGTTTACAGCGCTGCGCTGGATAACGGCTACACCGCTGCCAGCCTGGTCAACGATGCGCCGATCGTGTTCGTCGACGAGTACCTGGACAAGGTCTGGCGGCCGAAGAACGACACCAACACCTTCCTCGGCCCGATCCGCCTGCGTGAAGCGCTGTACAAGTCGCGCAACCTGGTGTCGATCCGCCTGTTGCAGGCCATGGGCGTGGGCAAGACCATCGACTACATCACCCGCTTCGGCTTCAACAAGCAGGACCTGCCGCCGAACCTGTCGCTGGCACTCGGCACCGCAACGCTGACGCCGATGGAAATCGCCACTGGCTGGAGCACCTTTGCCAACGGCGGCTACAAGATCACCCCGTACATCATCGACAGGATCGAAAGCCGTAACGGCGACACGCTGTTCGTCGCCAACCCGCCGACCGTGCCACAGGGTGGTGCGGCGACCGACGGTATCGCTGCGCCGGCTACCGAGTCGTTCACGGTCAATGCCGCTCCGGTTGCCGGTGAAGCGCCCGGCAATCCGGCAGTGCCGCAAGCGCCGGCCGTGGCCGAGCGGATTGTCGATGGACGTACCACCTACATCCTCAACAGCATGCTGCAGGACGTAATCAAACTCGGCACCGGCCGGCGCGCACTGGCCATGGGCCGCAGCGACATCGCCGGCAAGACCGGTACCACCAACGAATCGAAAGATGCCTGGTTCTCCGGCTACAACGCTGATTACGTAACCACGGTGTGGACCGGTTTCGACCAGCCGGAAAGCCTCGGGCGCCGTGAGTTTGGCGGTACTGTGGCGCTGCCGATCTGGATGAATTACATGTCGGCCGCGCTGAAAGACAAGCCGCCGCATGTGCAGCCTGAGCCGGAAGGTCTGCTCAGCCTGCGGGTGGATCCGGTCAGTGGCCGCGCCGCGACGCCGAGCACACCGGGCGCGTATTTCGAACTGTTCAAGGCCGAAGACACGCCGCCATCTGTGAACGAGCTGGGCAACGGCGCCGTGCCAGGCAGCCCGCTGCCGGCGGATGAGCAGGCGCCGATCGATCTGTTCTGATGCTGAGCTAATGAAAAGCCCCGCCTTCGTGAGAAGTGCGGGGCTTTTTTTATACCTGCCAGTTCATGCGCTGACTGGTCTGAGGTCTTCGCGAGCAGACTCGCTCCCACAGAGGAATGCATTTCAAGGTGGGAGCGAGCCTGCTCGCGAAGAGGCCCTCAACAGCACGGCAAAACTCGCAGGTATAAAAAAGCCCCGACTCTCGCGAGCCGAGGCTTTTGTTTGAAGCGCTACAACGACTTAGCCGTTGAACACGTCATCCACGCTTTTCAGCGGGTAGTTCTTCGGATACGGCAGGGTGGCCACGCCGGTCTCGATCGCAGCCTTGGCCACGGCGTCGGAGATCAGGGTAATCAGGCGCTTGTCCATTGGTTTCGGAATGATGTACTCACGGCCGAATTCCAGCGGAGCACCGCCGTAGGCATCGCACACGTCCTGTGGAACAGGCAGTTTGGCCAGTTCGCGCAGGGCGTTGGCGGCGGCGACTTTCATTTCTTCGTTGATGCGCTTGGCGCGAACGTCCAGGGCACCACGGAAGATGAACGGGAAGCCCAGCACGTTGTTGACCTGGTTCGGGTAGTCCGAACGGCCGGTGGCCATGATCACGTCGCTACGGGTGGCGTGCGCCAGTTCCGGGGAGATTTCCGGATCCGGGTTGGAGCAGGCGAAGACGATCGGGTTGGCCGCCATCGACAGCAGGCCTTCGGCGCTCAGCAGGTTCGGACCGGACAGACCGACGAATACGTCAGCGCCTGCCAGTGCGTCTGCCAGGGTGCGCTTCTCGGTAGCGTGGGCGAACACGGCTTTGTACTGGTTCAGGTCGTCACGGCCGGAGTGGATCACGCCGGTACGGTCAACCATGAAGATGTTTTCGATGCGAGCGCCCATGCTCACCAGCAGTTTCATGCAGGAGATGGCGGCAGCGCCGGCGCCGAGGCAGACAATCTTTGCTTCCGGCAGGGTTTTGCCAGCGATTTCCAGGGCGTTGATCATGCCCGCAGCGGTCACGATCGCGGTGCCGTGCTGGTCATCGTGGAACACCGGAATATCGCACTGCTCGATCAGAGCGCGTTCGATCTCAAAGCACTCTGGCGCCTTGATGTCTTCCAGGTTGATGCCACCGAAGGTGATGGAGATGCGCTTGACGGTGTCGATGAAGGCCTGCGGGCTTTCCGAGTCGACTTCGATGTCGAATACGTCGATGCCGGCGAAACGCTTGAACAGTACGCCCTTGCCTTCCATTACAGGCTTGGAAGCCAGTGGGCCGAGGTTGCCCAGACCCAGGATCGCGGTGCCGTCGGAAATGACTGCCACCAGGTTGCCCTTGCCGGTGTATTTGTAGGCCAGTTCAGGATCGCGAGCAATCTCGCGCACTGGTTCAGCTACGCCGGGGCTGTAGGCCAGCGACAGGTCGCGGGCGGTAGCAGTGGCCTTGGTGAGCTCGACACTCAGCTTCCCCGGACGAGGATTGGCGTGGTATTCGAGAGCGGCAGTTTTCAGATCAGACATTTTGGCATTCCGCTTTTTTACTGTTGGACAGACTGGTCAGCGAGGATACGCGCCTCGCAAAGTCCCCACAAGACTGGGCAGTCACCGCTGTCAAGCGCCCTGCCCTACGACTTTGGGCCAAGAGCCACGGCGCACAAGGGCTGGACTGTTCACAATCAACCGTAAAAATGTCTACAATTTTTCTTCAGCGCGATACTTGCAGCATCGAAGGATCGGTCAACGGCAGCAACCAGCGCGCCTGACCTTTTTGCAGACCACCGCGCCGGGATCGGTCAACCACCCAGCCACGCGCCTCGATCTGCCTGCCTTTCAATGCTTGCAAACCAGCACTGTCAAATTGTCCGAGCAGATTGGGTGCAACCCGCAATACAAGCGTGTCCTGCAACTCGATCCAGATTCCGCCGCGATTGCGCTGCACCTTGCTCACCCGACCGCTTACTACGGCGAAGCCTGAACGCTGGATCTGCTGCGCTTTCTGGACCGGCGATTGCCGCCAGAGACCAAGCCCGGCCTGTCGCGCGCTGCGTTCGGCGGCCTGCTGGCAGGCGACCAGATCGATGTTCGGCGCCACCGCGACCTGAAAACCCAGGCCAGCGGCAAGCATCTGCGCTTCGAGATTGGCACCGCTGACACTGTAAACATGCGCCAGCGTACGCCCGTAATGGTCTTTCGCCTGCTTGCCGGGCCGCAGACCGACCCGGCCGCCGCTGTCATCGACCAGTGCTTGCAAGCGTTTGCGCGCCGCCACGGCGAAGGGTTCGTCGCTGCGGCCCTGCTTGCCCAGCTCCGGCGTATTGAGGCCGATCATGCGCACGCTGCGGCCATCGCTCAGGCGCAGGGTGTCGCCATCGACCACCCGCTGCACGGAAACGCTGGCCAGACCTGCGGGTGCCGGACAAAAGGCCTGGGCGGCGGACAGCCAAATCGCAGACACAAAAAAGGCGCCCGCAAGGGACGCCTTTTTCATCAGTCTGGAGCAGTCGAAACGACCTTCCAAAATGATCAGCCTCAGGCTTTTTTGCCGACGCCGAAAGTAGCGAAACGGTCTGCGAACTTCTGCACACGGCCGCCGGTGTCCAGAGTCTTCTGCTTACCGGTGTAGAACGGGTGGCATTCGTTGCAAACGTCGATCGCCAGGGCTTTGCCGTAGGTCGAACGAGTTTCGAACTTGTTACCGCAGCTGCAGGTAACAGCGATTTCCGGGTAGTTCGGATGGATTTCGGCTTTCATGGTGTCTTCCTCAGGCTAGCGTGCCGCCACCCAACACTATTGTTGAATACCGCACGTAATTAGGCCGCGGATTCTACCAGACCTTTTCAATCGCGCAAGCTGTCACCGAGACCGACCGTCTGCTAGGCTCCCGACCTTGAACGCGTTCCCCTGTGGGAGCGAGCTTGCTCGCGAATGCGTTGTGTCAGTCAATGTCCAAGCGTCTGATACACCGCCTTCGCGAGCAAGCTCGCTCCCACAATTGATCTGCGTTCAACCCTTCTTTTGCGTTTATAGAGATCCCCCCGCGTGCCCGACGCCATTCTGCGCCTTGCCCTGCCTTCGCCTTTGCGCCGCCTGTTCGATTACCGGGCGCCGGCCGGGGTGCGGCGCGAGCAATTGCAGCCGGGCATGCGCCTGCGGGTGCCGTTCGGCCGGCGCGAGATGATCGGCATTCTGGTCGAGATCACCGACACCAGCGAAGTGCCGGCAGAAAAACTCAAGCCGGCGCTGGCCCTGCTCGACACGACTTCGCCACTGCCGCCAGCGCTGTTCAAGCTGTGCCTGTGGACCGCGCAGTATTACCAGCACAGCCTCGGCGACACCTTGAACTGGGCCTTGCCAGTATTGCTGCGTCAGGGCGAGTTGGCCGAAGCCCGGCAGGAACGCTTCTGGTCGATTGCTCCGGGCGCCAGCGTTGACGACCCGCGAGTGGCCCGTGCGCCACGCCAGCGCGAGGCGCTGACCACGCTGGCCCAGCACCCCCACGGCGTCGCCCATCAGTTGCTGAGCAAACTGATGCTGAGCAAGGACAGCCTCGATCTGCTGCTGGCCAAGGGGCTGGTGCAGGTCGAAATCCGCCGCCACGCCCCCGGCGCTCGCCATGAACATTGGCTGGCGCAACCGGAGCTGCCGCTCAACAGCGAACAGCGCGCGGCGTATGAAGCGATTCGCGCCGGCTTCGACAGTTACCACGCTTTTCTCCTGGCCGGCGTCACCGGCAGCGGCAAGACCGAAGTCTATCTGCAACTGATTCGCGAGACCCTCGAAGCCGGCAAACAGGCCCTGGTGCTGATTCCGGAGATCAACCTCGGCCCGCAAACCCTGGCGCGCTTCGAACAGCGCTTCAATGCGCGCATCGCCCTGCTGCACTCGGCGGTAAATGATCGCGAACGCCTGGAAGCCTGGCTCGCCGCCCGTGATGGCGAGGCCGACATTATTATCGGCACCCGTTCGGCCCTGTTCACGCCGATGAAAAATCCCGGGCTGATCATCATCGATGAAGAACACGACGGGTCCTATAAACAGCAGGAAGGTCTGCGCTACCACGCTCGCGATCTGGCGCTGGTACGCGCACGGCAGGAAAACATCCCGATCGTGCTCGGCTCCGCCACGCCGTCGCTGGAAAGCCTGCATAACGCTTACACCGGTCGCTATGGCCTGCTGCGCCTGAACGAGCGCGCCGGCGGCGCCAAGCAACCGCGCTTCCTGCGTCTGGACGTCAAAAGCCGTCCGCTCGACAGCGGTATTTCCGGGCCGATGCAGCAAGCCATCGGCCAGACCCTCGCCAACGGCCAGCAGGTGCTGGTGTTCCTCAACCGGCGCGGCTTTGCCCCGACCCTGCTCTGCCACGATTGCGGCTGGATGTCCGAGTGCTCGCGCTGCGATGCGCGCATGACCGTGCACCAGCGTTACGGCGAGTTGCGCTGTCACCACTGCGGCAACGTTGAGCGCACGCCACGCCAGTGCCCGAAGTGCAGCAAGGTCGATCTGCGCCCGGTCGGCGCCGGTACCGAACGCGCCGAAGAGCGTCTGGCGATTCTGTTCCCGGATTACCCGGTACTGCGCGTCGATCGCGACAGCACCTCGCGCAAGGACGCGATGAATCAGTTGTTCGCGACGATCCAGAAAGGCCAGCCGTGCATTCTGGTCGGCACGCAGATGTTGGCCAAAGGGCACCATTTCCCAAGAGTGACGCTGGTATCGATTCTGGATGCCGACGGTGGCCTGTTTTCCGGCGACTTCCGCGCCAGCGAGCGCATGGCGCAACTGATCGTCCAGGTCGCCGGGCGCGCCGGCCGGGCTGAGGAGCCGGGCAGGGTGATCATCCAGACGCATTTGGCCGACCACCCTTTATTGGTGCAACTGACCGAGCAGGGTTATTTCGCCTTCGCCGAACAAGCCTTGAGCGAACGTCGCGCCGCCGGCTTGCCGCCATTCGCCCATCTGGCGCTGTTGCGTGCCGAGGCGCACAAGCCGGGGCAGGCGGAAGGTTTTCTCGATGAAGCGTGCAGCGCGGCCGAGCGCTTGCTGGCGGAATTGAATCTGAGCGGCATCGAATTGCTCGGGCCGGTGCCGGCACCGATGGAGCGCCGTGCCGGGCGTTATCGCGCGCAGCTGTTGTTGCAGGCGACCGCGCGGGCACCGTTGCATCGCTTGCTGGCCAGCTGGATGCTGGTGCTGGAGCAGATGCCGAGCGGGCGGGCGGTGCGCTGGTCGCTGGATGTTGATCCCGTCGACTTGTACTGATTGATCGATTGCTATCGCTGGCAAGCCAGCTCCCACAGGGACTGCGCCGCTCTTGTGGGAGCTGGCTTGCCAGCGATAACGGTCGAATTGTCACCACAAATCCATAAGCTGCCTGCTAAGGTTGGCAAGCCCGTCTTCGCAACGGATAATGCCCAGTTTTTCCACCCGCGCATCGATGCGCCCGCCGCGCTTGCGGTCGAAAGAGAAGACCATGAAAGACACCATTCGCCAGCTGATCCAGCAAGCCCTCACCCAACTTGTCAACGAAGGTGTGTTGCCTGAAGGCCTGACGCCGGCGATCCAGGTGGAGAACGCCCGCGACAAGACCCACGGCGACTTCGCCAGCAACATCGCCATGATGCTGGCCAAGCCTGCCGGCATGAAGCCGCGCGATCTGGCGGAGAAAATCATCGCCGCCCTGCCCGCTGACGAGAACGTCACCAAGGCCGAAATCGCCGGCCCGGGTTTCATCAATTTCTTCCAGAACACCCAGGCCCTGGCCTCGCGCCTCGACGCCGCACTGGCCGACGCCCGTGTCGGCGTGCGCAAGGCCGGCCCGGCGCAGCGCACCGTGGTCGATCTGTCGGCGCCGAACCTGGCCAAAGAGATGCACGTCGGCCACTTGCGCTCGACCATCATCGGCGACGGCGTGGCCCGGGTGCTTGAGTTCCTCGGCGACGAGGTGATCCGCCAGAATCACGTCGGCGACTGGGGCACTCAGTTCGGCATGCTGATGGCTTATCTGCAGGAGAACCCGATCACCAGCGACGAGCTGTCCGACCTGGAAAACTTCTACCGTGCGGCCAAGCAGCGTTTCGACGAGTCCGAAGAATTCGCCGACCGCGCCCGTGGCCTGGTGGTCAAGTTGCAGGCTGGCGATGCCGAATGCCTGGCACTGTGGACCCGGTTCAAGGACATCTCGCTGTCGCACTGCCAGAAGATCTACGAACTGCTCAACGTCAAACTGACCATGGCCGACGTGATGGGCGAAAGTGCCTATAACGATGACCTGATCAATGTGGTCAACGACCTCAAGGCTGCCGGCATGCTGGTCGAGAGCAACGGCGCCCAGTGCGTGTTCCTCGACGAGTTCAAGAACGCCGATGGCGATCCGCTGCCGGTGATCATCGTCAAGGCCGATGGCGGTTACCTGTACGCCACCACTGACCTCGCCGCCGTGCGCTACCGCAGCGGCAAGCTCAAGGCTGATCGTGCGCTGTATTTCGTCGACCAGCGCCAGGCCCTGCACTTCCAGCAGGTCTTCGCGGTGGCGCGCAAGGCCGGTTTCGTCACCCATCCGATGGAAATGGAACACATGGGTTTCGGTACCATGAACGGCGCCGATGGCCGTCCGTTCAAGACCCGTGATGGCGGCACCGTGAAGCTGATCGATCTGCTCACCGAAGCCCAGGAACGTGCCTACAACCTGGTGAAAGAGAAGAACCCGACCCTGGCCGAAGACGAGTTGCGCAACATCGCCAAGGTCGTCGGCATCGGCGCGGTGAAATACGCCGACCTGTCCAAGCATCGCACCAGCGATTACAGCTTCAACTTTGACCTGATGCTCAATTTCGAAGGCAACACCGCGCCGTATCTGCTGTACGCCTACACCCGCGTGGCCGGTGTGTTCCGTAAACTGGGCAAGGACTTCAGCGAAGTCGACGGCGAGATCGTCCTCGAAGCGGCGCAAGAGCAGGAGCTGGCGGCGAAGCTGGCGCAGTTCGGCGAAGTGTTGAACAACGTCGCTGAAAAAGGTACGCCGCACATTCTCTGCACCTACCTGTACGACGTCGCCGGCCTGTTCTCCAGCTTCTACGAGAACTGCCCGATCCTCGCCGCCGACACCCCGGCGCAGATGCAGAGCCGTCTGCGTCTGGCCGCACTGACCGGTCGCACCCTCAAGCAAGGCCTGGAGCTGTTGGGTCTGGAAACTCTGGAGCGTATGTAAGTTGGCTGCCAAGAAAAAACCTGCACCCAAACGCGGCGCCAGCCGCTATCAGGCCCCGGCGAAACAACCGATTCCGGGCTGGCTGTGGATGGCCATCGGCCTGACCGTCGGCGCGTTCATCGTGTTTCTGATGAAACTGGAACCGGGCAAGGGCAGCGACACAGTCAAGCGCGAGAAAGTCGAACAGCAGCAGAAAGCGTCGAAGATCGCCGAGGCCAACAAGACCCCGCCGAGCCCGACGCAACCGGTGAAACCGAAGTACGACTTCTACACCCTGCTGCCGGAATCGGAAGTGATCGTGCCGCCGGACGCAGTACCGGAGAAGACCCTGCCGACGCCGCAAGTGCCGGCCATCCCGACCACGCCGGTAACCCCGGCCGAAGCGGCGAAGATCGACACCGCACGGGCGCAGGCGGCTCTGGCCGGGATCACGCCGCCGCCAGCGCCGCCAGTGAGCAAGGCCGCGCCAGTGACCAAGTTCTTCCTCCAGGCCGGTTCGTTCCGCAAGGAAACCGATGCTGACAAGGTGCGTGCGCAGATCATTCTGCTCGGCCAAGCCGTCGCGGTGGAGTCCGGCACGGTCAAGGATGAAACCTGGTACCGCGTTTTGGTCGGGCCGTTCAGCAACCGTGAACAACTGACCACGGCGCAGAAACAACTGGCTGGTGCCGGCTTCAGCAACCTGTTGTTACAACAACGCCAGAGCCGCTAAGGCTCTCAGAGGTCAGCTGCAACTTGCAGGTGACCTTCAAACTTTGTGGCGAGGGGATTTATCCCCGTTTGGCTGCGGAGCAGCCCTGAAACCAGCCATTGCAGTGCCGCAGGCATACCGCAAATGATGGTTTCGCGACTGCTTCGCAGCCGAACGGGGATAAATCCCCTCGCCACAGTCATCACACACACCATTCGTCTCCCATCGCCCCTACCGGTTGAAATCCCCTCCAGCACCCCCATATGAATGGGCATAAGGCATTTTCGCCCCGCTGCGTGGAGACTCTTCCCTTGACCACCATCGTTTCAGTCCGCCGCCACGGCAAAGTCGTCATGGGCGGCGACGGCCAGGTTTCTCTCGGCAACACCGTGATGAAAGGCAACGCCAAAAAGGTCCGTCGCCTGTACCACGGCCAGGTCATCGCCGGTTTCGCCGGTGCCACCGCCGACGCCTTCACCCTGTTCGAACGTTTCGAAGGCCAGCTCGAAAAACATCAGGGCCACCTGATCCGCGCCGCCGTCGAACTCGCCAAAGAATGGCGCACCGACCGCTCCCTGAGCCGCCTCGAAGCGATGCTCGCGGTCGCCAACAAGGACGCCTCGCTGATCATCACCGGCAACGGTGACGTGGTCGAACCCGAAGATGGCCTGATCGCCATGGGTTCCGGCGGCGCCTACGCGCAAGCCGCCGCCAGCGCCCTGCTGAAAAAGACCGACTTGTCAGCGCGCGAGATCGTCGAAACCGCTCTCGGCATCGCTGGCGACATCTGCGTATTCACCAACCACACCCAGACCATTGAGGAGCAGGATCTCGCTGAATAAGCCTGTTGCGGCCCATGTGCCACGGCTTGTTTCTGCTTGAGGACCGTCAATTACTATGTCCATGACTCCCCGCGAAATCGTCCACGAACTCAACCGCCATATCATCGGCCAGGACGATGCCAAGCGCGCCGTCGCGATTGCCCTGCGCAACCGCTGGCGCCGCATGCAGCTGCCTGAAGAGCTGCGCGTTGAGGTGACCCCGAAGAACATCCTGATGATCGGCCCGACCGGTGTCGGTAAAACCGAGATCGCCCGTCGCCTGGCGAAACTGGCCAATGCGCCGTTCATCAAGGTCGAAGCGACCAAATTCACCGAAGTCGGTTATGTCGGCCGTGACGTCGAGTCGATCATCCGTGATCTGGCCGATGCCGCGATCAAGATGCTCCGCGAACAGGAAATGACCCGCGTACGCCACCGCGCCGAAGACGCCGCCGAGGACCGCATCCTCGACGCGCTGCTGCCGCCGGCACGCATGGGCTTCAGCAACGAAGAAGCGCCGAGCTCCGATTCCAACACCCGTCAGCTGTTCCGCAAGCGCCTGCGCGAAGGCCAGCTGGACGACAAGGAAATCGAGATCGAAGTCGCCGAAGTCTCCGGCATCGAAATCGCCACGCCGCCAGGCATGGAAGAGATGACCAACCAGCTGCAATCGCTGTTTGCCAACATGGGCAAGGGCAAGAAGAAGTCGCGCAAGCTCAAGGTCAAGGAAGCGCTGAAACTGGTGCGCGATGAAGAAGCCGGGCGCCTGGTCAACGAAGAAGAGCTGAAGGCCAAGGCGCTGGAAGCGGTCGAGCAGCACGGTATCGTCTTCATCGACGAGATCGACAAGGTCGCCAAGCGCGGCAATGTCGGCGGCGCCGATGTCTCCCGCGAAGGCGTACAGCGCGACCTGCTGCCGCTGATCGAGGGCTGCACCGTCAATACCAAACTGGGCATGGTCAAGACCGACCACATCCTGTTCATCGCCTCCGGCGCGTTCCACCTGAGCAAGCCGAGTGATCTGGTGCCGGAGCTGCAAGGTCGTCTGCCGATCCGCGTCGAGCTCAAGGCGCTGAGCCCGGAAGACTTCGAACGCATCCTCAGCGAACCGCACGCCTCGCTCACCGAGCAATACTGCGCGCTGCTGAAGACCGAAGGCCTGAACATCCAGTTCCAGCCCGAGGGCATCAAGCGTCTGGCGGAGATCGCCTGGCAGGTCAACGAGAAAACCGAGAATATCGGTGCCCGTCGCCTGCACACCCTGCTCGAGCGTCTGCTCGAAGAGGTGTCGTTCAGCGCCGGCGACCTCGCCAGCGCCCATGATGACAAGGCGATTCTGATCGACGCCGACTACGTCAACAGCCACCTCGGCGAATTGGCGCAGAACGAAGATCTGTCCCGTTATATCCTGTAGGTCACTTCTCCCTGTAGGAGCTGCCGAAGGCTGCGATCTTTTGATCTTGATCCTGAAAAGCAAAATCAAAAGATCGCAGCCTTCGGCAGCTCCTACAGGGCTCATCACAGTCGGATGACCTGCAATGACTAATATTCCTACCGACATCAAACTGCACAAAGCCTCGAAAACCCTGACGCTCACTTACGCGTCCGGCGAGGAATACACTCTGCCCGCCGAGTTTCTGCGCGTGCACTCTCCCTCCGCCGAGGTCCAGGGCCACGGCAAACCGATCCTGCAATTCGGCAAGCTCAACGTGGGTCTGAGCAAGCTGGAACCGGCTGGCAACTATGCACTGAAACTGACCTTCGACGACGGTCACGACAGCGGCCTGTTCACCTGGGAATACCTCTACGAACTCGGCAAGCGCCAGAACGAACTCTGGGGCGATTATCTTGCCGAGCTGCGCGCTGCCGGAAAATCCCGCGATCCGAACGAGTCGTTCGTCAAGCTGATGCTCTAGGCCGTGGCTCTTGCTCTTTAGAGGGCATTTTCTAACTTCATCTGTTTGAATGCTCCGCGCATACGGCCCCGGATCGGCCGCTTGCGAAAAAAATTAAACTCGGGTAACCAATGGAGCTGGCAAGTTCCCTGCAGTGCTCTACGACTGTAAAGCAGCTATGCAGAATCAACGGTCACCCGAGCAGTAGTACCCGGCATTGGCTGTGGAAGCGACAGCGTGAAACCGGGTACTCGTCTCAGGACAATGGAGCGTCGTAGATGAGTGACAAGAATAACGATGACCTGAAGTACCAAGCCTCGGAAAACACTCTGGGGCTTAACCCCGTCGTCGGGCTGCGCGGAAAGGATCTGCTGGCCTCTGCTCGAATGGTGCTGAAACAGGCCATCAGACAACCGATTCACAGCGTCAGGCACGTGACCCATTTCGGTCTCGAGCTGAAGAACGTGCTGCTGGGGAAATCCGCGCTGCAACCGGCCGGTGATGACCGCCGCTTTGCCGACCCGGCGTGGAGCCAGAACCCGCTATACAAACGTTATCTGCAAACCTACCTGGCCTGGCGCAAGGAACTGCATGCCTGGATTGATGACAGCAGCCTGTCCCCCAAAGACATCGCTCGCGGCCATTTCGTCATCAACCTGATGACCGAAGCCATGGCGCCGACCAATACGGCGGCCAATCCGGCGGCGGTCAAACGCTTCTTCGAAACCGGCGGCAAGAGCCTGCTCGATGGCCTCTCGCATCTAGCCAAGGATCTGGTGCACAACGGCGGCATGCCGAGCCAGGTCAATATGGGCGCGTTTGAAGTCGGCAAGAGCCTCGGCGTCACCGAAGGCGCGGTGGTGTTTCGCAATGATGTACTGGAGCTGATCCAGTACCGGCCGATCACCGAGCAGGTCCACGAGCGCCCGCTGCTGGTAGTGCCGCCGCAGATCAACAAGTTCTACGTTTTCGACTTGAGCCCGGACAAGAGCCTGGCGCGCTTCTGCCTGCGCAACAATGTGCCGACCTTCATCATCAGCTGGCGCAACCCGACCAAGGCCCAGCGCGAGTGGGGCCTGTCGACGTATATCGAAGCGTTGAAGGAAGCGGTCGACGTAGTCACCGCGATCACCGGCAGCAAAGACGTCAACATGCTCGGCGCCTGCTCCGGCGGCATTACCTGCACCGCCCTGCTCGGCCACTACGCCGCGCTCGGCGAGAACAAGGTCAACGCCCTCACCCTGCTGGTCAGCGTGCTCGACACCACCCTGGACAGCGACGTCGCCCTGTTCGTCGACGAGCAGACCCTGGAGACCGCCAAGCGCCACTCCTACCAGGCCGGCGTGCTCGAAGGCAAAGACATGGCCAAGGTCTTCGCCTGGATGCGCCCCAACGATCTGATCTGGAACTACTGGGTCAACAACTACCTGCTCGGCAACGAGCCGCCGGTGTTCGACATCCTGTTCTGGAACAACGACACCACTCGCCTGCCCGCTGCGTTCCACGGCGACCTGATCGAGATGTTCAAAAACAATCCACTGATCCGCCCCAATGCACTGGAAGTGTGCGGCACGCCGATCGACCTCAAGCAGGTCACCGCCGACATCTTCTCGCTGGCCGGCACCAACGATCACATCACGCCGTGGAAGTCTTGCTACAAGTCGGCGCAACTGTTCGGCGGCAAAGTCGAATTCGTGCTGTCGAGCAGCGGCCATATCCAGAGCATCCTCAACCCGCCGGGCAATCCGAAGTCGCGCTACATGACCGGCGAAGAAATGGCGCCGACCGCCGATGACTGGCAGGAAAACTCGACCAAGCACACCGATTCCTGGTGGCTGTACTGGCAGGCATGGCTGGCCGAACGCTCGGGCAACCTGAAAAAAGCCCCGACGAAACTGGGCAACAAAGCGTACCCGGCAGGCGAGGCTTCGCCGGGCACTTACGTTCACGAGCGTTAACTGACACCACCCATTGTGGGAGAGGGCCTTGTGGCGAGGGGATTTATCCCCGTTCGGCTGCGAAGCAGTCGTGAATCGACTAGCCGCGATCAGTCTGACAAATCGCGGTTTCAGGATTCGGGGTCGCTTCGCAACCCAACGGGGATAAATCCCCTCACCACAAGGCCCGCTCCTACAGGAATACGGGTGGACTTGAAATCTACAGGGCCTCACGCATGCCGCAACCGTTCATATTCCGCACCGTCGATCTGGATGGCCAGACCCTCCGCACGGCGGTGCGTCCCGGCAAGCCTCATTTGACGCCTCTGCTGATTTTCAACGGCATCGGCGCCAACCTGGAGCTGGTGTTTCCGTTTGTCGCAGCGCTCGACCCGGATCTGGAAGTGATCGCCTTCGACGTACCCGGGGTCGGCGGGTCGTCGACGCCCAACCGGCCGTATCGCTTCCCCGGCCTGGCCAAACTGACGGCGCGGATGCTCGACTATCTCGACTACGGTCAGGTCAATGTGATCGGCGTGTCGTGGGGCGGCGCCCTGGCGCAGCAGTTTGCCTACGACTACCCCGAGCGCTGCAAGAAACTGGTACTGGCGGCGACCGCGGCCGGTGCGGTGATGGTCCCCGGCAAACCGAAAGTACTGTGGATGATGGCCAGCCCGCGCCGCTACATCCAGCCATCCCATGTGATCCGCATCGCGCCGATGATCTACGGCGGCTCATTCCGCCGCGATCCGACGCTGGCCGCCAGCCACGCGGCGAAAGTGCGCTCGGCGGGCAAGCTCGGTTACTACTGGCAGCTGTTCGCAGGCCTCGGCTGGACCAGCATCCACTGGCTGCACAAGATCCATCAGCCGACGCTGGTGCTGGCCGGCGATGACGACCCACTGATTCCGCTGATCAACATGCGCATGCTCGCCTGGCGCATTCCCAATGCGCAGTTGCACATCATCGATGACGGCCATCTGTTCCTGATTACCCGCGCCGAAGCGGTGGCGCCGATCATCATGAAGTTTCTCGAAGAGGAGCGTCTGCGCGCAGTCATGCACCCGCATCCGACCCCGCTCGGCGGCTGATCGCGGCGGCCTGCTTTATGCAGCACTTTTCAAATCAAGCGCGCGGCAGGACGCCGCGCAGGCAGCAACCGGCAACAGCGTCTATGGTGTTCTGGTTCGGTGAGTGTGTTTTTGCCCTGAAGACGAAGGAGTGTTGAGTCATGCGCGAAAAACCAGCGACGGGCGTGGTGCCCAGCCCCGCCGTGTTTATCAACGCCCAAAGTGCGATCGCCGGTCTGCGTGGCAGGGATCTGCTGTCGACACTGCGCAGCGTCGCCGCCCACGGCTTGCGCAATCCGTTGCACAGCGCAAAGCATGCGCTGAAGCTTGGCGGGCAGTTGGGCCGCGTGCTGCTCGGCGAAACCCTGCACCCGACCAATCCGCAAGACAGCCGCTTCGCCGATCCGGCGTGGAGCCTCAACCCGTTCTACCGGCGCAGCCTGCAGGCGTATCTGGCCTGGCAGAAACAGGTCAAGAGCTGGATCGATGAAGGCGACATGAGCCCTGAAGATCGTGCCCGTGCGCACTTCGCTTTCACTCTGCTCAATGACGCTGTGGCGCCGTCCAACACGCTGCTCAATCCGCTGGCGGTCAAGGAGCTGTTCAATTCCGGCGGGCAGAGTCTGGTGCGTGGCCTGAGCCATCTGTTCGATGATCTGTTGCACAACGACGGCCTGCCACGGCAAGTGACCAGGCAGGCGTTCGAGGTCGGCAAAACCGTAGCGACCACCACTGGGGCTGTGGTGTTTCGCAATGAAATGTTCGAGTTGATCCAGTACAAATCGATGAGCGAAAAGCAGTACGCCAAGCCGCTGCTGGTGGTGCCGCCGCAAATTAACAAGTACTACATCTTTGATCTGAGCCCGCAGAACAGCTTCGTCCAGTACGCCCTGAAAAACAGCCTGCAGACCTTCATGATCAGTTGGCGCAATCCTGATGTGCGCCATCGCGAATGGGGCCTGTCGAGTTACGTCGAAGCGGTCGAAGAAGCGATGAACATCTGCCGGGCGATCACCGGTGCGCGTGAAGTGAACCTGATGGGTGCCTGCGCCGGCGGCCTGACCATCGCCGCCCTGCAAGGGCATTTGCAGGCCAAACGGCAACTGCGCCGGGTCGCCAGCGCGACGTACCTGGTCAGTCTGCTCGACAGCCAGATCGAAACCCCGGCCACGCTGTTCGCCGATGAGCAAACACTGGAAGCGGCCAAGCGTCGCTCGTACCAGCGAGGCGTGCTCGACGGTCGCGACATGGCCAAGGTCTTCGCCTGGATGCGCCCCAACGATTTGATCTGGAGCTATTTCGTCAACAACTACCTGCTGGGCAAGGAGCCGCCAGCCTTCGACATCCTCTACTGGAACAACGACAACACCCGCCTGCCGGCGGCGCTGCACGGCGATCTGCTGGACTTCTTCAAGCACAACCCGCTGATACACGCGGGCGGTCTCGAGGTGTGCGGTACGCCGATCGATCTGCAGAAGGTCAATGTCGACAGCTTCAGCGTCGCCGGCATGAACGACCACATCACGCCGTGGGACGCGGTGTATCGCTCGACCCTGCTGCTCGGTGGCGAGCGACGTTTCGTGCTGTCCAACAGCGGCCACGTGCAGAGCATCCTCAACCCGCCGAGCAACCCGAAAGCTGCCTACGTCGAGAACGCCAAACTGAGCAGCGACCCGCGTGCCTGGTACTACGATGCCAAACACGTCGACGGCAGCTGGTGGCCACAGTGGCTGGAATGGGTCGCGCAGCGCTCCGGCGCCCTGAATGAAACTCGCACCACCCTCGGCAATCCGAACTATCCACCGATGGAAGCGGCACCCGGCACCTATGTGCATGTGCGCTGACGCTCAACCGAAATTTTCTAAGAAGACTGGATGAAAACCCGCGACCGGATCCTCGAATGTGCACTGCAACTGTTCAACGAAAAGGGTGAGCCGAACGTTTCCACCATGGAGGTGGCCAACGAAATGGGGATCAGCCCGGGCAATCTCTACTACCACTTCCACGGCAAGGAACCGCTGATTCTCGGTCTGTTCGAACGCTTCCAGCACGAACTCGCACCCCTGCTCGACCCGCCGCCGGACGTGGAGCTGGCGCCGGAGGATTACTGGTTGTTCTTGCATTTGATCGTCGAGCGCCTGGCGCAATACCGGTTCCTGTTCCAGGACCTGTCGAACCTCGCCGGGCGCTTGCCGAAACTGGCCAAGGGGATTCGCAATCTGCTCAATGCGCTGAAGCGGACGCTGGCGTCGTTGCTGGCGCGATTGAAGGCTTCGGGGCAACTGGTCAGCGATACCCAGGCCTTGGGGCAACTGGTGGAGCAGGTGACCATGACGCTGCTGTTCTCGCTGGATTACCAGCGGATTCTTGATCGTGAGGGAGAGGTCAGGTTGGTGGTTTATCAGATCATGATGCTGGTGGCGCCGCATTTGCTGCCGCCAGTGAAGGTGGCGACAGAGCGGATGGCGCTGCAATACCTTGAGGATCACGACTGACCCGAAAAGCCCCTCACCCTAACCCTCTCCCGGAGGGAGAGGGGACTGATTGGGGGATGTTCGCGAGCTACGCCGACCTGAGCGAGCTTCTTTGAATCGATAATCGACTCGATTTGTTCAGGTCGACGTATGACGCAGGACACCTCGGTCGGCTCCCTCTCCTTGGGGAGAGGGCTGGGGTGAGGGGCCGCTTGGAATGCACAAACAAAAACGCCCGACCTTCACAGGCCGGGCGTTTTTGATTTGCCCTGAAATCAGGACTGACTGGATGGCGTCGACGGTGTCGATGCTGCAGTCGGAGTAGCGGCAGCCGTAGGTGCCGCAGCGGAGTTTGCCGCGTTGGCCGGAGCTGTTGGCGCAGTCGATGGTGCGGCGGCCGGTTTCGGCGCAGCGGCTTTCGGCGCGGCCGGTTTTTTCACTGCTGGCTTTTTCGCCGCAGCCGGTTTGGCCGCAGGCTTCGCAGCGGGTTTGGCGGCAGCAGTTTTCGCTGCTGGCTTGGCCGCTGGTTTCGCTGCAGTTTTAGTCGCAGGTTTTGCTGCTGCTTTGGTTGCCGGTTTGGCAGCGGCCTTGGCGGCAACCGGTTTGGCTGCCGCTTTGGCCGCAGGCTTGGCGGCTGCCGTTTTGGCCGCAGCTTTTGCAGCAGGTTTCGCCGCTGCTTTGGTCAGTGGCTTGGCTGCGGTTTTCGCCGCAGGTTTGGCCGCTGCAGTTTTAGTGGCAGGTTTCGCCGCAGCGGTTTTTGCCGCCACAGGCTGAGCTTTCAGACCGGTGAGTTTTTCGATCTGCTTGGTCAGCGTGTCGACCTTGGCGTTGAGCGCCTTCACCTCATTGCGGCTCGGCACACCCAGGCGCGAAATCGCGCTGTTCAGGCGCTTGTCGAACGCGCCTTCCAGCTCGTCCCACTTGCCCATGGCGCGGTCTTTCACGCCGCTGATGCGCGACTTGGCCGAAGAGGTCGAATCCTCGACTTTCTTGCCGACGGCAGTCTTGGTGAGCTTCTCGGCTTTCTCGCCGTCTTTGACCAATGCATCGAAGAGTTTGCTGCCGTCAGTGTCGATCTTCGAGTACACGCCTAAACCAGCCAGCCAGATTTTGCGGGAGTAGGACTCGACCTTCCCGACCCACGAGCTGCTTTCTTTATCGGTGTTCTTTTTGCCAGCCATCCCGTTCTCCTTAAGATTTTCGCGCGACGCGTTCGAGCAATGCCGTCAGCTCATCGAGCTTAGCAGAGAGTGCCTCAACGTCATGTTTAGACGGAATGCCGATCCGATTCAAGGCGCTGGCCACACGGTTGTCGAAGGCCTTCTCGACCTTGTCGAGCTGAACTTCAACGCGACCCTTGAACGAGCTGACCTGCGTGGCCGCGTCGTCGATCTCGGCGTTGGCCGCGAGGAGTTTTTCGCTGACGGCTTTTTTGCCTTTCTTTTCAACGGTTTGACCGGCGGCCACGAGCTCCTGAAAGTACTCGCTGCCCTCTTGGCCGACCTTGGTGTAGGCGCCCAGGCCTGCCAGCCAGATCTTGCGGGCATAGGATTTGACGTCGCTCAGAGTGGAAGTCGGAGCGTCGATTTTTTTCTTCAAAATGACTTTGGCCATGGTGCACCTCACGCGCAGAAGGTTTGAGGAACTGCCGGACGAGTGTCGGGCTCAGGCACAAAGTAGGGAGAAAAATTAGAAAGGGCACCCTAACCAGCGGGAGCAACTCTAAACAAATGTGGGAGCGAGCCTGCTCGCTCCCACAGGGGATTGGATTTCAATCTGGAAATCAGGCCAGGGCTTTGTCTAGGGCTTTCTCGATCTCGGCTTTGATCATGCCGCTCATGGCCGACATCATCAGGCCCAGTTCGACGTCGACCCTGATCGAATCGTCCGCCACATGCACTTCACCTTTCACGCCAGAGCGTTTGAGGTTCAGGGTGTCGCCCGACCATTGCGGCTCCAGGCCGTATTGTTCATTGAGCTTTTTGGCCAGTTTGTCGGCCTTTTCGCGGGCGGCGTCCTTGCCCAGGGTGTGGGCGCGCTCAACACTGATTTTGGCCATGGAATGACTCCTGATGATTGAATGGCTGACGTTGAATCTTGACCGCATCTGCGGCAAATCGTCCCGAAGGTTGCCCATCTTACCTTTAGCCATTCCAAGACAAAGCATGGCTTGGGGATTAGAATGTCGCGCATTCTCTTTTGGTGACAGCGATATGACTGATCAGCGCAAAGGCAGCGATGCCGAACCCACCACTCACTTCGGCTTCAAAAACGTTCCGGAAAGCCAGAAAGCGGAAAAAGTCGCTGAGGTTTTCCATTCCGTAGCCGCTAAATACGACCTGATGAACGACCTTCTGTCGGGCGGCATGCACCGTCTGTGGAAGCGTTTCGCGATCGAGCTTTCCGGCGTGCGCAGCGGCAACCGCGTGCTCGACATCGCCGGTGGCACCGGCGACCTGACCCGCAAGTTCTCGAACCTTGTCGGCCCGACCGGCCAGGTCGTGCTGGCCGACATCAACGAGTCGATGCTCAAGGTCGGCCGTGATCGTCTGCTCGATCTGGGCGTTGCCGGCAACGTCGAATTCGTCCAGGCCGACGCGGAAAAACTGCCATTCCCGGACAACCATTTCGACTGCGTGACCATCGCTTTCGGCCTGCGCAACGTGACGCACAAAGAGGACGCGCTGCGTTCGATGCTGCGCGTGCTCAAGCCCGGCGGACGCCTGCTGGTACTGGAATTCTCCAAGCCGACCAACGCGCTGATGTCGAAAGCCTACGACGCCTACTCGTTCGCCTTCATGCCGCTGATGGGCAAGCTGATCACCAACGATTCGGAAAGCTATCGCTACCTGGCCGAATCGATCCGCATGCACCCGAATCAGGAAACGCTGAAGTCGATGATGGTCGAGGCCGGTTTCGACCGCGTGACCTATCACAACATGACCGCAGGCATCGTCGCCCTGCACCGCGGCATCAAACCCTGATGTTGCTCACCGGGCTGCTCGCCAGCGTCGAACTCGGCCTCAACCGGGTGCTGCGTCTCGACAGCACGGCGCTGCCGCGCCTGGCGCATTTGGCCGGCAAGGTGATTGCCGTCGACTGCCGCAGCCCGGCGCTGCAACTGTTCATACTGCCCAGCGACGAAGGCCTGATGCTCGCTGCGCAGTGGGCAGCGGATGTCGATTGCACGTTGCGTGCTCCGGCTTCAAGCCTGGTGAAACTGGCCCTGAGCAAAGACAAGACCGCGGTGCTGCACGCACCCGAAGTCGAGCTCGATGGCGACAGCGGTGTGTTGCTGGAGCTGGCCGGCGTGCTGCAAGACCTCGAGCTCGACTGGGAGTACGAACTCTCGCGCTGGCTCGGCCCGGTCGCCACGCAATTGCTCGGCGGCCATCTGCGCAGCCGCGCGCGCTGGTATCAACAAGGATTTGCCAGCCTCAACCAGAATCTTGCCGAATACCTCGCCGAAGAATCGCGCACCCTCGTCGGGCAGCGCGAAGCGGAAGCGCGATTCAGCGAACTGGACCGGATCAAACTTGATCTGGAACGACTCGAGGCGCGTTTCGAGCGCCTTTCCCGATCCCTCGACCCAAGCGATAACGCATGAAGCTGCTTGCCGTCCGCCGTCTGTTGCGCATCCAGCGCGTCGTGATCCGCTACCGCCTCGATGACCTGCTGTTCGATCTGCCACTGCCCTGGTTCCTTCTGGCCGTGCGCTTTTTGCTGCCGTGGCGCTGGCTGCCGCGCAAGCCGCTGGAACTCAACCGTGGTGCGCGCTTGCGTCTGGCGTTGCAGGATCTGGGGCCGATCTTCATCAAGTTCGGGCAGATTCTTTCGACCCGCCGCGACCTGTTGCCCGAAGACATCGCCGATGAGCTGATGCTGTTGCAGGACCGCGTGCCGCCGTTCGATTCGCAAGTGTCGATCAAGCTGATCGAAGAACAGCTGGGCAAGAAAATCAGCGAAGTGTTCAGCCGTTTCGACGTCGCCCCGCTGGCCTCGGCATCGGTAGCGCAGGTGCATGCGGCGCAGCTGAAAAGTGGCGAAGAAGTCGTGGTCAAGGTCATTCGCCCAGGCCTGAAACCGATCATCGCGCAGGATCTGGCATGGCTGTTCATCCTCGCCCGCGCGGCGGAAAAATTCTCCGCTGACGCGCGCCTGCTGCACCCGGTCGATGTGGTGCAGGATTACGAAAAGACCATTTACGACGAACTCGATCTGTTGCGCGAGGCGGCCAACGCCAGCCAGTTGCGCCGCAACTTCGAAGGCTCGCAGCTGCTGTACGTGCCGCAAGTCTATTGGGACTGGTGCCGGCCGAAAGTGCTGGTGATGGAGCGTATCTACGGCATTCAGGTCACCGACCTGGCGACCCTCGCTGACCAGCGCACCGACATGAAAATGCTCGCCGAGCGCGGCGTGGAGATTTTCTTCACGCAGGTATTCCGCGACAGCTTCTTCCACGCCGACATGCACCCGGGCAACATTTTCGTCAGCACCGTCAATCCGTGGAGCCCGCAATACATCGCGATCGACTGCGGCATCGTCGGCAGCCTGACCCCGGAAGACCAGGATTATCTGGCGCGCAACCTGTTCGCCTTCTTCAAGCGTGACTACCGCCGTGTGGCGCAGTTGCACATCGATTCGGGCTGGGTGCCGGCGGAAACCAAACTCAACGAATTCGAAGCGGCGATCCGTACGGTGTGCGAACCGATCTTCGAAAAACCGTTAAAAGATATTTCATTTGGCCAAGTACTGATGCGCCTGTTCCAGACCGCACGCCGTTTCAACATGGAAGTGCAGCCGCAACTGGTGCTGTTGCAGAAGACCTTACTGAACATCGAAGGCCTCGGTCGTCAGCTGTACCCGGATCTGGATCTGTGGAACACCGCGCAGCCGTTTCTCGAGCGCTGGATGCGCGAACGCGTCAGCCCGAAAGCCTTGCTGGGCAACGTGCAGAGCCAGCTGGAGCAGATTCCGCACCTGTCGAACATGGCCCGCGATCTGCTCGAACGCATGTCGCAACCCCACGCCAAAGACCCACCGCCGCCGTGGCGCAAACGCAAGGACGACTGGTTCCTGCGCCTGCTCGGCTGCGCTCATCTGGCCGGCGGCGCGATCCTCGCTGCGGGTGGTCCGTTGACCGAGTGGGCGCACTGGCCCGCCGGAATCATGGTGGCGGTCGGTTTGTATCTGGTCGTTCGCCGATAGCACGAATCAGCTGCAAGTTATAAGCTGCCAGCTGCAAGCTTGACGACACCGGAACACCGCAACCTGCTTTTACTTGCAGCTTGAAGCTTGAAACTCGAAGCTGCTTTTCAGGAATTGAAGATGAAAAACTGGCTGGACGAGATCAAGTGGGATGCTGACGGCCTGGTGCCGGCGATTGCCCAGGATCACAAGACCGGGCGCGTATTGATGATGGCCTGGATGAACCGCGAAGCGCTCGAACTGACCGCTGCGGAAAATCGTGCAATCTACTGGTCACGTTCCCGTGGCAAGCTGTGGCGCAAGGGCGAAGAGTCCGGTCATGTGCAGACACTGCATCAGATGCGCCTGGACTGTGATGCCGACGTGATCATCCTGATGGTTGAACAGATCGGCGACATCGCCTGCCACACCGGCCGTCAAAGCTGCTTTTACCGGGTCTTCGAAAACGGCGACTGGAAAACGGTCGACCCGGTACTGAAAGACCCGCACGCTATCTATTCCGCAGGACACACACATGAGTGACACCCTGACCCGCCTCGCTCAGGTACTTGAAGAGCGCAAAGGCGCAGCCGCCGACAGCTCGTATGTCGCCAGCCTGTATCACAAGGGGCTGAACAAGATTCTGGAGAAAGTCGGCGAAGAGTCGGTCGAAACCATTATTGCCGCCAAGGATGCCGCGATCAGCGGCGATTGCAGTGATGTGATCTACGAGACCGCCGATCTGTGGTTCCACAGCATGGTCATGCTCGCCCAACTGGGGCAGCATCCGCAGGCCGTGCTGGATGAACTGGACCGTCGCTTCGGCCTGTCCGGACACGTCGAGAAAGCCTCGCGTCCGTCCGCCTGAACAACTTTTAGAGAGGAATCGCCACATGGGCATTTTTGACTGGAAACACTGGGTCGTCATTCTGATTGTCGTGGTGCTGGTATTCGGTACCAAGAAACTGAAAAACCTCGGCACCGACGTTGGCGAATCGATCAAGGGCTTTCGCAAAGCCATGAACGATGACGAAAAACCGGCCGAGCCGAGCGTGACCCCGCCGGCCCAGCCTGTGCCACCGGTGCAGCCGCAAACCACCGCTCAGGCCAACCCGCCGCACACCATCGACGTGCAGGCGCAGAAAGTCGAAGAGCCGATCCGCAAAGACGTGTGAGCACTGACTAATGTTTGGTATCAGCTTCTCTGAACTGCTGCTCGTCGGCCTCGTCGCCCTGCTGGTGCTCGGCCCCGAGCGTCTGCCGGGCGCGGCGCGCACCGCCGGTCTGTGGGTCGGCCGCCTGAAGCGCAGCTTCAACGCGATCAAACAGGAAGTTGAACGTGAAATCGGTGCCGACGAGATCCGTCGGCAACTGCACAACGAACATATTCTGTCGCTGGAGCAAGAGGCGCGGAAGATTTTCAATCCGAACCAGCAGGAGCCGACGCAGGTCGAGCCTGTGGGCGGGCAGACGATTCACAGCGCTGCCGCTCCCACTGCACCTGCACCTGCACCTGCACCTGCACCTGCACCTGCACCTGTTGTAACACCGCCAGGACCGGCGCCGGTTACTACAGACACATCGGTTGAACACGTAGCGCCCTCCGCCGCGCCGACTACACCAGCGCCTCAAGACCCTACACTGCCGCCGCGAGCCCCATGAGCGATCTTCCGGAAAACGACCAGCACATGCCGCTGGTTTCGCACCTCACCGAGTTGCGCACCCGCCTGCTGCGTTGCGTGGCGGCGATCTTCATTATCTTTGCCGGGCTGTTCGCGTTCACCCAGCAGATCTACACCTTCGTCTCGACGCCGCTGCGCCAGTACCTGCCGGTCGGCGCGACGATGATCGCCACCGACGTGTCGTCGCCGTTCCTGACGCCGCTGAAACTGACGATGATGGTTTCGCTGTTTCTTGCGATTCCGGTGATCCTGCATCAGATCTGGGGCTTCATCGCGCCGGGCCTGTACAAGCATGAAAAACGCGTCGCGGTACCGCTGCTGATCTCCAGCATCCTGCTGTTCTACATCGGCATGGCGTTCGCCTATTACTTCGTCTTTCCGTTGATCTTCAAGTTCTTCGCCGCCGCCACCCCGGCCGGCGTGGAAATGATGACCGACATCGCCAGTTACCTCGATTTCGTCATGACGCTGTTCTTCGCCTTCGGCGTGGCGTTCGAGATCCCGGTGGCCGTGGTCCTGCTGGTGTGGATCGGCGTGGTCGACGTCAAATACCTGAAGAAGATCCGCCCGTACGTGATCATCGGCTGCTTCGTGGTCGGCATGATCCTGACCCCGCCGGACATCTTCTCGCAGACCCTGCTGGCTGTGCCGATGTGGATGCTGTTCGAGATCGGCATTCTCTTCGGCGCGCTGGTCAGCAAGCGCGAACGCCCGGACGAAACGCCGGCCGACGACCACAACGACCAGCCGCCAGCGACCCAGGCATGAACCTGCTGCTGCTCGAAGAGGCCGACTTCATTGCGGCCGACCGCGTGATCCTGCGCGACCGGCGCCTGACCCACATGCAGGAAGTGCATCGCTCGGAAGTGGGCGACAGCCTGCGCGTCGGGCGCATCAACGGGTTGATGGGTTCGGCCGAGTTGCTGCGCCTCGAAGCGGGCGAAGCGGAGCTGCGCGTCAGCCTCGATCAGCCACCGCCGGCCAAGCTGCCGCTGACCCTGGTGCTGGCCCTGCCTCGGCCGAAAATGCTCCGCCGCGTGTTCCAGACCGTCGCGACGATGGGCGTGGCCAAGGTGATTCTGGTCAACAGCTATCGCGTCGAAAAAAGCTTCTGGCAGACGCCATTTCTGGAGCCGGAAGCGATTCGTGAGCAGTTGATCCTCGGGCTCGAACAGGCTCGCGATACGGTGTTGCCAGAGATCGTCATCGAAAAGCGCTTCAAGCCTTTTGTTGAAGATCGCTTGCCGGCGATCGCCGAGGGCACCCTCAGCCTGGTAGGCCACCCCGGCAACTTCCCGCCCTGCCCGCGCGCTCTGAGCGAACCGGTGACCCTGGCCATCGGTCCCGAGGGTGGCTGGATTCCCTACGAAATCGATCTGCTGGCCAGATCCGGCCTGCAACCGGTGCAACTGGGCGAGCGCATCCTGCGCGTCGAAACCGCCGT